>NZ_JAAGPM010000072.1:0-40558 GCF_017104865.1 Burkholderia sp. Ac-20349 | reverse complement strand
TTCTGGTTGTCGGACGGCTGGGCCACGGTACAGCGGGAAGGGTGGCAAGGGCCCGCGTACTGGATGCCCGACGACGACGATGCGACCGCCACGCGCGTGCGGCGTACGTTCGGCCTGCACGGCGTCGCGCCGCACCGCGCACCCGCGCCGTCACGGCCACCGGAACGTGTCGCAGAAGGTATCGCGCTCTATGACGGTGAGCGCCGCGCGCCGCGTTTGCCGGCCGCGTGCCTGGCGGCCGTCACATCGAACTGCTTCACTCACGGCGCAATGAACCCCGTCTTGTCGCAAGCGAGCGTCGTGCCCGACTGGTTGCACGACGCGAGCAGCTTGCCGGCTGCCGAATACGCGTGGAATATCCAGCCGGTCGCCGGGGCGGCGCGGCGTTCCATGATCAGGAAGCCGAAGCTGTTGTTGTGCGACAGCCGCTCGATCACGGCGCCCGGTGCAGGCGTCAGCCCGGCCGGGAACGGGTCGGGCAGCGCGACGTCGAGATTGTCGCCGCCGTTGCCGGACACGATCGTCGCCGGATGCCCGGACGAGAAGTTGATCGCCTGGAAGTCGTGCACGTGCCCGTGCAGCGCGACGTGCACGCCGGGCGGGTAGTACGCCTGCGCATTGAGGCTCGACATCACCGACTGCAGCGCGAGGTTGCCCGGCGCGGGCGTGCTGCCGGCGATCGGCGCGAACGCGAGGATCGGATGATGGTTCGTGAAGATCGTCGTCGTCATGCCGGCCTTCGACGCGAGCGCGGCGACCGTCTGGAACTGCTTCTGGTAGATGCCGAATTGCGCGTCGGTCGTCTTGAGCGGCGTGCGGCCGACCTTCGCGGTGTCGAACACGATCACCTGCGAGCCGCCGCCGAGCGACACCGCATAGGGTTCCGAATAGTTCGCGTTGTTGTCGTTGGCCGGATCGTCGCACGAGCGCGCGGCCGAATACGGACGCGGATCGAGGAAGCGGAACCAGCCCTGGCCCGCCCGCGCGCATTCCTCGTGGTTGCCGCGCACGACGACCCACGGCGCCTTCGCGAGCAGCGGGGCGGCCGGGCGGAACAGGTCGGCCTGCCACGTATCCCAGCCATAGCCCCACGGGCTGTCCTTGCAGCCGGCGATGTCCGGCGGGCATGCGTTTTCGCGATAGTGGTAGTCGCCGATGTGCATCACCAGATCGGGCGACAGCTTCGCGACGCTGGCCGCGATCGTGTCCAGCGGCCACACCGTCGCGTCGTTGCACGCCTGCCACGCGTTGTCGGCTTTCTTCATGCGGCAGCCGGTGTCGGCGATGATCGCGATGCGTTGCGGCTGCGCCTTCGGCAGCGGCAGCGTGCGGCCCGCGACGCTCGCCGCCTGCGCGTCGGCCGGCAGCGTCGCCTCGCAGACCGACACCGGAAAGCTCGACGGCTTCGAATCGGACGGGTCGCTGGCGGTCGGCCGCAGGGCGATGGTCGCGGCGCCCGCGCGCAGGGACATGCGCGACAGCTTGCCGTCGACGGTCAGTTGCGGGCACAGCGGATCGCCGGCCGACGCGGGCGTGTAGTTCGTGATGACGCGCGCGATCGCCTGGTTCGACTCGCCGATCTCGACCCATGCGGCCTGGACGTTGACCGACGCGCTCGCCGGATCGTCCGGCGAATCGATGTGGTTCGAGCACGCGGACAGCGCGGCGAGGGCAACAAGGGGAGCGCAGCGCACGAGCAAGGCACGCGGGAGGAGTCGTCGCATGGGAGGCACCGTAGGAAAGTCGTCAACGATACGCAACGCGAATGTAAGAAATGTGAACAAAACGGGGCGCGACGAGGGGGGCGTGGACGCGGGCCGGGTGTCGGCATGGCGGCGGCAGGTCGCGGCACGGGGGCCTTGACCTCAAGCCGGCTTGAGGCAGCACAGTGCGATGCACGATCAATGAACCAGAAGGGGAATCGACCATGGAAACCAGCCGGCCCAACGACGAACAATCCGCGCTGTGGAACGGCCCGTCGGGGCGCGCGTGGGTCGATACGCAGGCGCCGATCGACCGGATGTTCGAACCGCTGGAGAAGTTGCTGGTGGATGCGGCGACCACGTCGTCCGCGCGCAGCGTGCTCGACGTCGGCTGCGGTACGGGCGCGGTCACGCTCGCGCTCGCGCGGCGGCTCGGTGCGAACGCGCAATGCACGGGCATCGATATCTCGGCGCGGATGATCGATGCCGCGCAGGCGCGCGCCGAACGCAGCGGCGTTCGCGCCCGCTTCGTGCGCGCGGATGTGCAGACGCACGCGTTCGAGCCCGCGAGCGTCGACCTGATCGTGTCGCGCCTCGGCGTGATGTTCTTCGACGATCCGGTTCGCGCTTTTGCGAATCTGCGGCATGCGGCGCGGCCGAAGGCGCAGATGCGGTTCGTCGCGTGGCGCGGCGCGGCCGACAATCCGTTCATGACGATCGCCGAGCGGGCCGCCGCGCCGTTGCTGCCGAACCTGCCCGCGCGGCGGCCCGGCGCGCCGGGGCAATTCGCGTTCGGCGACCGGCAGCGGATCGCGTCGGTGCTGTCGGACAGCGGCTGGGCCGACATTGCGATCGAGCCGGTCGATCTGGCGTGCGCGTTGCCCGCGCCTGCGCTGGACGACTACATCACGCGGCTGGGCCCGGTCGGGCTTGCGTTGCTGGAGGTGGACGAGGCGACGCGGCGGCGCGTGGTCGACACGATGCGTGCCGCGTTCGAACCCTACGCCGAGGGTGCGGATGTGCGCTTCGACGCGGCATGCTGGCTCGTGACGGCGCGCGCACCGTCCGCATAACGCAGTGCCGTAACAAGGCGGATCACGGAGGGGGCGGCCGGTTCGCTCCGCGCGTTGCCGTTTGCGCGGGACGAAGCCGGGGCGTGTGACGTACGCGCGTCAGCGTCGCCGCGCGCGCAGCATCAGCCACGCGCAACCGCCGGCGACCAAGGCGAGGCCGAGCAGGACGGCCTCGACGCCGAGCGCAAACCCGGGCGGCATATCCCCGGTGTCCGGCATCGGCGACAGGTTGATGCCCATCGCGATGGCGCCGCCGGCGAGCAGCGCCGCGCAGACGACCCAGTAGACCTTGCCGCGCGGCGCCGCGGCCCGGATCCGCCACAGCGCGATGCCGGCGCCGCCGAGGTAGAGCAGGGCGAGCGTGCCGAGCGCGATGACGTCGGAGGCGCGGCTTTGCAGGAGGCTGGTCATCGTGCGGCTCCATCGCGGGTGGCGAACCGCCGCAGCACAACAAAGGCGGCGTTCATTCGGCCTCCGTCGCGTGTCCCGGCGCGCGGCTCAGCAGATGCGTGCGCTTGTCGGCCGCGAGCGACACGTAGCGTTCGTACTGGCGTAACACGTCGGCAATCACTTCGTCGCCGCGCAGGTATTCGACGTCGTAGCCGAGCCGGCCGTCCTCGAAGAAGGTAACGATCCCGTACACGTGTGCCCGTTCCGCTTCCGGCTCGGCCGCCTCGCGCACCAGGAACGCGGCCGCGGATTTCACCGTCACGCGCACGCCGTACACGAAATCGCGGTGGTCGGCAGTCGGCACGGTGAGCCGCACCGCGTCGTCGCTGTCGCGCTGCACGTTCGCATCGACGCCGCCCGCGCGCAGTTCGTCGGCGACTTTGCGCAGTGCGGGCTCGACCGTCTCCGTGATGAACTGGCGCGCTTCGGTTTCGGTCGTCTGCCGCAGGATGTGGGTCAGGCGGTGGCGCCAGTGCTGGCCGGTCCAGAAGCTCGTCGCGGGCGCGACGTCCTGCGAATAGTGCACGCGGTCGGCCGCGAGCCCGCGCCACAGCCCGTAGCAGAGCGCGATCATGATGATCGCGACCGGCAGCGCGGCGATCAGCGTCATCGCCTGCAACGCGCCGAGCCCGCCGGCGACGAGCAGCACCGCGGCCGTCACGCCGAGCAGCGCGGCCCAGAACAGCCGTTGCCAGACGGGCGAGTGCGCGTTGCCGCGCGTCGCGATCTGGTCGATCACGAACGCGCCCGAATCGGCGGACGTGACGAAGAACACCGCGATCAGCACGATCGCGACGATCGACAGCAGTTGCGGCATCGGCAGGAAATCGAAGAAGCGGAACAGCAGTGCGTCGACATTGGTGGCCGTCTGCGCGAGCGCGCCGGCCGCGCCGTGCGTATCGAGCCAGATCGCGCTGTTGCCGAACACGGTCATCCACACGAGATTGAACGCGGTCGGCACGAGCAGCACGCCGATCACGAACTGCCGGATCGTGCGGCCACGCGAGATGCGTGCGATGAACATGCCGACGAACGGCGACCACGACACCCACCACGCCCAGTAGAGGATCGTCCAGCCGCCGAACCAGCCTTCCTCGCGCGGCGGCGCATACGCATAGGTGCGGAACGACAGGTCGACGAGGCTCGACAGGTACTGGCCGATGTTGTCGCCGAGCGCGCGCAGCAGGAAGGCCGTCGGGCCCGCAACGACCACGAAGGCGAGCAGCAGGAACGCGAGCAGCAGGTTCAGCTCGGACAGCCGCCGCACGCCCTTGTCGAGGCCGGTCGCAGCCGATACGCCCGCGAGGATCACGACGATCGCGACGAGCCCGATGCGGAACACGTTGCTGCCGGTGTCCCAGCCGGCGACGGTATGCAGGCCCGCGCTCAGCTGCATCACGCCGTAGCCGAGCGTCGTCGCGATGCCGGCGACCGTGCCGACGAGCGCGAACGCGTCGACCGTGTGGCCGATCCAGCCGTTGATGCGCTCGCGCAGCACCGGATACAGCCCCGATCGCAGCGTCAGCGGCAGGTTGTAGCGGAAGCCGAAGTACGCGAGCACGAGCCCCATCAGCCCGTAGATCGCCCACGCGTGGAAGCCCCAGTGGAAGAAGGTCATCAGCATCGCCTCGCGCGCGGCGGCGGGCGTGCCGGGGTCGACGGTCGGCGGTTTCAGGAAGTGCTGCATCGGCTCGCCGACGCCGAAGTACATGAGGCCGATGCCCATGCCGGCCGCGAACAGCATGGCTGTCCACGACACGAAGCTGAATTCGGGTTCGGCGTCGTCGGGGCCGAGCCGGATGTTGCCGAAGTCGCTTGCGGCGATCAGCACGAGAAATACGAGGAAGCCGGTGACGGCGAGCACGTAGAACCAGTCGAAGCGCGCGATGACCCATTGCTGGCCGGCGGAGAACAGCGCGCCGGCTTCGCTCGGGCGCAGCGCGCACACGACGAGCAGCGCGCCGATGACCGCGAGCGCGGGCAGGACGACCTGTGGCTTGAATGTCGTGCGGGGCGAGGGACGGGAGTCTGGCATGGCAGGCATCCAGTTGTGGGCGCAACGAGGCGCGACGCCGCCCGGCGCGCGCGTCGCGCGTCGGACCCTGATACGGCGTGCGTCGAGTGTACCGCGGTGTCAGGACTGCAAGAAGGGGGCATGCAGAAGGGAAAACCTGACGAATTGTAAGGTATCGATGCGATCGAGAAAACCCGTGCGGCTCGCGCCGCGACCAGACGAGGCGCTTGAAAAGCCGCGGCGGCCGTATATCGGGCGCCCGGGCAGCTCGCGCGGCATGCGCGAAAGGCGCGTCGCCCGGGGCGGCGGCAGCGCGCCGAAGGCGCCGATGGATCGGATGGTGACGGCGATCCCGGCCATGCCGACGAACTGGCCATGCGTCGTCGATGGCGTGAGCTGCCGTGAATCGACGACGGTGCATTCGAACGGAACCTGCTCGGGGTTTTCCCGACGGACGAGGACGTGCGGTACACGTCACGGCGCACGGCGACCACGTGCCGAAGGCCCGTGCGGCGGGGCTGTGCGAGCGATTGGGCGATCGCCGGGCACAGGGTGGGGCGTGACAACCCTGATGAAAATTTATTTCTTTTTCGGATTGTGATTGTGTAAATTAATTTTCATCATCCTTGCAACAACCCTTCGCATGACGCCTCTCGTTCCGCACGACGCCAGTCAAGATGAACCCGCGATCGCCGAGCGGATCGCGTCGGCGATGCCGTTGATGACGCCGATCCACCGACGCATGGGCGAGTTCGTGCTCGCGAATCCGTTCCGCGCCGCGACGATGCGGATCGACGAACTCGCGCAGGCGGTGAATGCGTCGATCGCGACCGCGAACCGCTTCGCGAAGGCGCTTGGTTTCGACGGCTATCCGGCGATGCGCGCGGCGCTCGTGCGCGGCTTCGAGGCGACGCTCGGGCCGGTCGAGCGGCTGCGTTCCGCGCAGGAGCAGGAGTCCGGCGTGCGTGGCGCCGCATGGATCGACGCGGTCTTCGACCAGGCCGTCGCGAACATCGAGAACACGCGCGCGCAACTGGACGCGGCCGATGTCGAAACCGCGGTCGAGGCGATCGTCGGCGCGCGGCGCGTGCTGATCCTCGGCGCGGGGTCGAGCGCGTTTCTCACCGGACTGATGGAGCACGGGCTGTCCGTCTGTCACGACAACGTACAGTCGCTTGCGCTGCTCGGCGGCCCGTCGCATGCGGCGCGGCGTTTGTACACGGCCGATTCGCGCGATCTCGTGATCGCGCTCGCGTTTCCGCGCTACGTGACGGACACGATCGAGCTGGCCCGCCGGGCGGCGGCGCGCGGTGCACGCGTGCTGGGTATCTCCGACGGCCCGCAATCGCCGCTTGCGCCGATCGCGTCGCTGAACCTCTACGTCAAGGCCGAACGGCGCTTCGCGGCCACGTCGGAAGCGGCCGTGCTCGCGATGATCGAGGCGCTGATCGACGCGGTCGCGCTGCGCACGCACCGCTCCGCGAAATCCGCCGCCGAGATGACCGAATTCCTGCTGCCGTGGCTCGTGCAGCCGCAAGCGGCGCTGCCGGCCGCCAACCCTTCTTCTCACCGTCCGAAAAAAACATGACTTCATCCGCGATCGTTGCGATTCACGGCGGCGCAGGCACGATCCTGCGCGATGCGATGGATTCCGACACCGAACGTCAGTACCGTGCCGAACTGACCGCGATCCTGACGGCCGCGCAGCAGGTGCTGGCCGACGGCGGCAGCGCGCTCGATGCCGTCACCGTCGCGGTGCGGATGCTGGAGGACTGTCCGCTGTTCAACGCCGGACGCGGCGCCGTCTATACGGCGGAAGGCAAGCACGAACTCGACGCGGCGGTCATGGATGGCGCGACGCTCGGTGCCGGTGCGATCTGCTGCGCGACGCGCGTGCGCAATCCGGTGCTGGCCGCGCGGCGCGTGATGGAAGCGAGCGAGCATGTGCTGTTCGCCGGCGAGGGCGCCGATGCGTTCGCGGCCGCGCAGGGGCTCGAACTCGCGGAACCCGGCTACTTCGACACCGACGCGCGTCGCGCGCAGTGGGTCAAGGCGCGCGCAGCGGCGGGCGCGATGCTCGACCACGACGCGGCGACGTTCACCTTCGGCGCATCACAATCACAGCCGCAGCCGGCCGAACCGCTCGATCCGGACCGCAAGCACGGCACGGTCGGCGCGGTCGCGTGCGACTTGCATGGCCACATCGCGGCGGCGACATCGACGGGCGGCATCACCAACAAGCAGCCGGGGCGTGTCGGCGATTCGCCGATCATCGGCGCGGGCTGCTATGCGGACGATGCAACGTGCGCGGTGTCGTCGACGGGCACCGGAGAGATGTTCATCCGGCTCGCGACCGCGCATGACGTTGCCGCGCAGATCGCGTATCGCGGCGCGTCGCTCGCCGACGCTGCGCACGACGTCGTGATGAACAAGCTGCCGCGCCTCGCGGGTCGCGGCGGGATCATCGCGGTCGACGCGCAGGGCAACGTCGCGATGCCGTTCAACACCGAAGGGATGTACCGCGGCTACGCGCGTGTCGGCGAAGCGCCGGTGGTCGGCATCTATCGCGACGACGACACGGCCTGATCGCGGACCGCACGAGGAGGAGACCCACGATGACTTCGAGCCGTAACCCGTCCGGCCTGGTGCTGCCCGAGCAGCGCGTGGTGGCCGTCGACGACCTGTCGGTCACGTTCTGCCGCGAAGGCGCGACGTTCGACGCGGTGCGCAACGTGTCGTTTCACGTCGATCGCGGCGAGACGCTTGCGATCGTCGGCGAATCGGGCTCGGGCAAGTCGGTCACGTCGCTCGCGCTGATGCGGCTCGTCGAGCACGGCGGCGGCGCGATCACGAATGGCCGGATCGCATTCCGCCGGCGCGGCGGCGCGCTCGTCGATCTTGCGCAGGCCAGCGGCGCGACGATGCGCGGCATTCGCGGCGCGGACATCGCGATGATCTTCCAGGAGCCGATGACGTCGCTGAATCCGGTGTTCACGGTCGGCGACCAGATCAGCGAGGCGATCGCGCTGCATCAGTCGAAAAGCATGTCGGAGGCGCGCGCGGAAACGCTGCGGTTGCTCGAGCTCGTGCGCATCCCTGAGGCGCGTCGCGTGTTTGCGCGCTATCCGCACCAGTTGTCGGGCGGGATGCGGCAGCGCGTGATGATCGCGATGGCGCTGTCGTGCCGGCCCGCGCTGCTGATCGCCGACGAGCCGACCACCGCGCTCGACGTGACGATCCAGGCGCAGATCCTGCAACTGGTGCGCGGGCTGCAGGACGAGATGAACATGGGCGTGATCTTCATCACGCACGACATGGGCGTGGTGGCCGAAGTGGCCGACCGCGTGCTCGTGATGTATCGCGGCGAGAAGGTCGAGGAGGGCGAATCGGATCGCATCTTCGCGGCGCCCGCGCATCGCTACACGCGCGCGCTGCTCGCGGCCGTGCCGAAGCTCGGCTCGATGCAGGGCACCGATGCGCCCGAGAAATTCCCGCTGCTGAAGGTGGAGGGTGCAAGCGCGGCGGCACCGGCGGTGTCGCCCGCACCCGCGGCGAACGACGCTGCGCAACCGCCCGTCGATCAGTCTGCGTCGCCGATCCTGCGCGTGCGCGATCTCGTGACGCGCTTCCCGGTGAAGAGCGGCGTATTCGGCCGCGTGTCGCAATACGTGCATGCGGTCGAGCGCGTGAGTTTCGAATTGCGCGCGGGCGAGACGCTCGCGCTGGTCGGCGAATCGGGCTGCGGCAAGTCGACCACCGGCCGCTCGCTGCTGCGCCTCGTCGAATCGCAGAGCGGCTCGATCGAGTTCGACGGCCGCGACATCAGTGCACTGAAAGGCCCGGACCTGCAGGCGCTGCGCCGGAACATCCAGTTCATCTTCCAGGATCCGTTCGCGTCGCTGAACCCGCGCCTGACCGTCGGCTTCTCGATCATGGAGCCGTTGCTCGTGCACGGCGTCGCGAGCGGCCGCGAAGCGCAGGCGCGCGTCGACTGGCTGCTCGACAAGGTCGGCCTGCCGCCCGAGGCCGCGCGCCGCTACCCGCATGAATTCTCCGGCGGCCAGCGCCAGCGGATCGCGATCGCGCGGGCGCTCGCGCTGAACCCGAAGGTCGTGATCGCGGACGAATCGGTGTCGGCGCTCGACGTGTCGGTGCAGGCGCAGATCGTCAACCTGATGCTCGACCTGCAGCGCGAGCTCGGTGTCGCATACCTGTTCATCTCGCACGACATGGCCGTGGTCGAGCGCATCAGCCATCGCGTCGCGGTGATGTATCTCGGCCAGATCGTCGAGATCGGCCCGCGCCGCGCGGTGTTCGAGGCGCCGCAGCATCCCTACACGAAGAAGCTGATGAGCGCGGTGCCGGTGGCCGACCCCGCGCGCCGGCATGCGCCGCGCCAGCTCGCGGCGGACGAGATCCCGAGCCCGATTCGCGCGGCCGGCGACGAGCCGGTCGTCGCACCGCTCGTCGCGGTCGGCCCCGATCATTACGTCGCGACGCACCGCGTCGGCGGCGCGTATTGAACGCGCGGAGGCGGCGATGGATCGCAGTTGCGCACGTGCGAGGCAGAGACGGTTTTTTCCCGAGCGGGGGCAGTCGTTCCGCGTATCCAACCACACGTTACCGAATCATGCACAGGAGTCAGGTCACATGAGCAAGTCGCTTTCATTTCCGATGTTCCGCTCGCGCGCGCTGTTCGCCACCGCCGCGAGCGCGTTCGCGCTGTCGGCCGCGGTGCCCGCGTTCGCGCAGCAGACCGCGGTGATGGCGGTGGATTCGACCTTCACGACGATGGACCCGTACGACGCGAACGACACGGTGTCGCAGGCCGTCGTCAAGTCGTTCTACCAGGGGCTGTTCGGCTTCGACAAGGACATGAAGCTCGTCAACGTGCTGGCGACGAGCTACGACGCGAGCCCGGATGCGAAGACCTACACGATCAAGCTGCGCCAGGGCGTGAAGTTCCACGACGGCACCGATTTCAACGCGGCGGCCGTGAAGGCGAACTTCGACCGCGTGACCGATCCCGCGAACCACCTGAAGCGCTACAACATGTTCCGCGTGATCGAGAAGACCGAAGTGGTCGATCCGTACACGGTGAAGATCACGCTGCGCGAGCCGTTCTCGGCGCTGATCAACACGCTCGCGCACCCGTCGGCCGTGATGATCTCGCCGGCCGCGCTGAAGAAGTGGGGCCGCGACATCGCGCTGCATCCGGTCGGCACCGGCCCGTTCGAGTTCGTCGAATGGAAGCAGACCGACGACCTGAAGGTGAAGAAGTTCGCCGGCTACTGGAAGAAGGGCTATCCGAAGATCGACGCGATCGACTGGAAGCCGGTGGTCGACAACAACACGCGTGCAGCGCTGATCAAGACGGGCGAAGCCGATTTCGCGTTCCGCATCCCGTTCGAGCAGGCGGCCGATCTGAAGGGCAACCCGAAGGTCGACGTCGTGGAGCGGCCGTCGATCGTGCAGCGCTACGTGTCGCTGAACATGCAGCAGAAGCCGCTCGACAACCCGAAGGTGCGCCAGGCGCTGAACTACGCGGTGAACAAGGAAGCGCTCGCGAAGGTCGCGTTTGCCGGCTTCGCGACGCCGTCCACCGGCGTGGTGCCGCAGGGTGTCGACTACGCGACCAAGCTGGGCCCGTGGCCGTACGACCCGGCGAAGGCGCGCGCGCTGCTGAAGGAAGCCGGTTATCCGAACGGCTTCGAGACGACGCTGTGGTCCGCGTATAACAACTCGACGTCGCAGAAGGCGATCCAGTTCGTGCAGCAGCAGCTCGCGCAGGTCGGCGTGAAGGTGCAGGTGCAGGCGCTGGAAGCCGGCGAGCGCGTCGCGAAGGTCGAGAGCGCGCCGGATCCGGCGAAGGCGCCGGTGCGGATGTACTACCTCGGCTGGTCGTCGTCGACCGGCGAGGCGAACTGGGCGATCACGCCGCTGCTCGCCGGCACGTCGGCGCCGCCGAAGCTCCTGAACACCGCGTACTACAAGAACGACACGGTCGATGGCGATCTCTCGAAGGCGCTGGAGACGGTCGACCGCGCGAAGAAGACCGAGCTCTATACCGATGCGCAGAAGCAGATCTGGACCGATGCGCCGTGGATCTTCCTCGTGCAGGAGAAGATCGTGTACGCGCGCAGCAAGCGGCTGCAGGGTGCTTACGTGATGCCGGACGGTTCGTTCAACTTCGACGAAATCTCGCTGAAATGACAGTGGTGATGACGGCGGCTCGTCCGCCATGCGGTGCCGGCGGCGCCAGCCGCCGGCATGCTGATTCGATCGGTGCCCCATGCTGAATTTTCTCGTCAAACGCCTGTTCGGCCTGCTGCCCACGCTCGCGATCGTCGCGGTGCTGGTGTTCCTGTTCGTCCACCTGCTGCCGGGCGATCCGGCGCGGCTCGCGGCCGGGCCCGAAGCCGACGACGCGACGGTCGCGCTGGTGCGCACCGATCTCGGCCTCGACCAGCCGCTGCCCGCGCAGTTCGTGAACTTCTTCGTGAAGATCGCGCACGGCGATTTCGGCCTGTCGACCCGCAGCAAGCGGCCGGTCTCGACCGAGATCGGCGAGCGCTTCATGCCGACGCTGCTGCTGACGCTCGTCAGCATGGTGTGGGCGACGGCCTTCGGGATGGCGATCGGCATCGCGTCGGCGGTGTGGCGCAACCGCTGGCCCGACCGTCTCGGCATGACGCTCGCGGTGTCGGGCATCTCGTTCCCGGCGTTCGCGCTGGGCATGCTGCTGATGGAAATTTTCTCGGTGAAGCTCGGCTGGCTGCCGGTCGTGCCGGACGGTTCGTGGAAGAGCTACGTGCTGCCGTCGCTGACGCTCGGCGCCGCGGTCGCGGCCGTGATGGCGCGCTTCACGCGGGCGTCGTTCGTCGAGGTGCTGAACGAGGATTTCGTGCGCACCGCGCGCGCGAAGGGCGTGCGCGAGCCGATGGTGGTGCTCAAGCACTGCCTGCGCAACGCGATGATCCCGGTCGTCACGATGATGGGGCTGCAGTTCGGCTTCCTGCTCGGCGGCTCGATCGTCGTCGAGGTCGTGTTCAACTGGCCGGGGCTCGGGCGCCTGCTCGTCGACGCGGTGACGATGCGCGACTACCCGGTGATCCAGGCGATCGTGTTGCTGTTTTCGCTCGAGTTCATCCTGATCAACCTGACCGTCGACGTACTGTACGCGGTCATCAACCCGACCATCCGGTTCAAGTGAGGCGCACATGAACGCGACTGTCCAGCCCGCGGCGCCGGCCGCACCGACCGCGATCCGCACGCCGTGGCGCGAATTCTGGCGCAAGTTCCGCAAGCAGACCGTCGCGCTCGTCGCGGGCGGCTTCGTGCTGGCGCTCGTCGTGCTGGCGTTTGTCGGCCCGCACATCGCGCCGTTCGACCCGGAGAACTATTTCGACTACGACGCGCTGAACGCGGGGCCGTCGGCCGTGCACTGGTTCGGCGTCGATTCGCTGGGCCGCGACATCTTCAGCCGGATCATCGCGGGCACGCGCATCTCGCTCGCGGCCGGCTTCTTCTCGGTCGCGCTCGGCGCGGTGATCGGCACGTTCTTCGGGCTGCTCGCCGGCTACTACGAAGGCTGGTGGGACCGCATCACGATGCGCGTGGCCGACGTGCTGTTCGCGTTCCCGGGCATCCTGCTCGCGATCGGCGTGGTCGCGATCCTCGGCAACGGGATGGTCAACGTGATCTGCGCGGTCGCGATCTTCAGCATCCCGGCGTTCGCGCGGCTCGTGCGCGGCAACACGCTGATGCTCAAGCACATGACCTACGTCGAGGCCGCGCGCAGCATCGGCGCGTCGGACTGGACGATCATCATGCGGCACATCCTGCCGGGCACGGTGTCGTCGGTCGTCGTCTACTTCACGATGCGGATCGGCACGTCGATCATCACGGCCGCGAGCCTGTCGTTCCTCGGGCTCGGCGCGCAGCCGCCGACGCCGGAGTGGGGCGCGATGCTCAACGAAGCGCGCGCGGACATGGTGACGGCGCCGCACATCGCGATCTTCCCGAGCCTCGCGATCTTCCTGACCGTGCTCGCGTTCAACCTGCTCGGCGACGGGCTGCGCGACGCGCTCGATCCGAAGCTGGAGCGCCGCTGATGCGCATCGCACCGAGGTGGACGGCGACGCTGCCGGCCGGGCCGCGCGGCACGATCGCCGACGTGCCGGGCGTGACGGTCGGCCATTGCACGCTCGATGCGGACAACGTGCAGACGGGCGTGACCGTCGTGAAGCCGCATCCGGGCGACGTATACCGCAGCAAGGTGCCGGCGGGGGCTGCCGTGATCAACGGTTTCGGCAAGAGCGTCGGGCTCGTGCAGGTCGACGAACTCGGCACGCTCGACACGCCGATCGCGCTGACCAATACGTTCGGTGTCGGCGCGGTCGCGCAGGCACAGATTCGCGCGGCGATCGCGGCGAATCCGTCAATCGGCCGCGACTGGTCGACCGTCAACCCGCTCGTGTTCGAGTGCAACGACGGCTACCTGAACGATATCCAGGCGTTCGCGGTCACGGCCGCGCATTACGACGACGCGTGCCGCGCGGTATCGCGTGAGGTCGCACGCGGCGCGGTGGGCGCCGGGCGCGGGATGTCGTGTTTCGACCTGAAGGGCGGAATCGGTTCGGCGTCGCGCGTTGCTGTCGCGGCCGGGCGGCCCTATACGGTCGGCGCGCTCGTGCTCGCGAATTTCGGCCGGCTGCCGATGCTGACGCTCGGCGGCGTGCCGCTCGGAGGCATCGTCGCGCAACGGCGTGCGGCCGAGGCCGCGCACGCGGCACCGCCCGAACAGGGCTCGATCATCCTGTTGCTCGCCACCGATGCACCGCTGGACGCGCGGCAACTGTCGCGGCTCGCGCGCCGTGCGGGCGCGGGGCTGGCCCGCACGGGCTCGGTCTACGGGCATGGCAGCGGCGACATCGCGCTCGCATTTTCCACCGCATACACGATCGCGCACGACGCATCGACCATCGCGCTGCCGGCCCTCGTCGCGGATGCGGCGCTCGATCCGCTGTTCATGGCCGCGGCCGAAAGCGTCGAGCACGCGATCGCCGACGCGCTGCTGCAGGCCGTGACGGTGGCCGGGCGCGACGGCCACGTGCGGCAATCGCTGCGCGATGCGGTGCCCGATCTCGATCGCCTGTTCAACGAAGGCCACAAAGGACGTCTTACCCAGTCATGAAGATCCTGATTTCGACCGACATCGAAGGCGTCGCCGGCGTATTCGCCACCGAGCAGACGCGCGCCGGCAATCCGGAATACGAACGCGCGCGCCGCTGGATGACCGCCGAGGCGAACGCGGCGATCGAAGGCGCGTTCATGGGCGGCGCGCAGGCCGTGTGGGTCAACGATTCGCACGGCGGCTTTCGCAACCTGCTGCCCGACGGGCTCGATGCGCGTGCGCGTGTCGTGCTCGGCAAGCCGCGCACGCTCGGGATGATGGCGGGCCTCGAACAGCAGCCCGACCTCGTGTTCATGATCGGCTATCACGCGAAGTCGCAGACGCGCGGCGTGCTCGCGCACACGATCAACGGCTTCGCGTTCACGCAGGTGTGGCTGAATGGCGTCGAGCTCGGCGAAGCCGGGCTGTACGGCGCGCTGGCACGCGAATATGGTGCACACGTCGCGCTGGCCACGGGCGACGACGTGTTCGCGGAGGAAACGCAGCCGCTGTTTCCCGATGCGCATTTCGAGACGGTCAAGACCGCCGGCGGCGCATCGAGCGGCGATACGCTCACGCCCGCCGCGTCCTGTGCGCGGATCGCAGCCGCGGCGCGCGGCGCGGTGG
Source organism: Burkholderia sp. Ac-20349 (assembly GCF_017104865.1). Classification (NCBI taxonomy): domain Bacteria; kingdom Pseudomonadati; phylum Pseudomonadota; class Betaproteobacteria; order Burkholderiales; family Burkholderiaceae; genus Burkholderia; species Burkholderia sp. Ac-20349. The sequence goes on along the minus strand of NZ_JAAGPM010000072.1, from coordinate 25,516 downwards.
CGCAGGCAGTGTCGGCTGGCGTGCGCGCGGGCGCCCATCGGCCCGCACCGGCCGCGTGCACGCTGCGCGTGCAGACGGCGGCGCTGGCCGACCTGTTCTGCGTGCTGCCGTCGCTCGAGCGCGTCGATGCGGTGACGCTGCGCTTCGACGGGCCTTCGGTCGAGCATGTGGTGCGCACGCTGAACAGTCTGTCGGCGATGTCGTTCATGTTGCGGTGATGCGCGTTGTTGCCATGCCGCTTGCACGCCGCGCGTCGTCAGTGGTTGCCGACAGGGTTCGCCGTCACGGCGAGCAGGAACGCTTCCATCGCCGTGACCAGCGCGAGCGGCGTCTCGTTCATCGGGTAGTGGCCGGCATTGCGCAGCACGTCGACGGTGGCGAGCGGATAGTGTCGCAGGTAGGTGCGGGCCATCAGCGCGGCGTCGAACGCCGGATCGTGCTCGCCGATCAGCACTTTCACCGGATGGATGCCCGCGATCTCGTCGCTGAAATCCGTATCGGCCCACGCGCGGAAGTACGCGCCGAACGCCGGCGGCGACGAACGGGCTGCCGAATACGCGGCTTTCCACTCGACCCAGGCGGCTGGCAGCCGGCTGCCGGTGCTGCGGTCGATGATGGTCCGGCGATCGGCGACGTGGTCGGCGGCGCGCTCGAATAGCGCGCGTTTCTCCGCGTCGAACGGCAGGCCGCCGCAAGGCACGGGCGTGATCGGCACCAGCGCGCGCACGCGCTCGGGCGCCATGACGGCGATTTTCTCGGCCGCCATCGCGCCCATCGAGTGGCCGACGACGCTGAAGGTCGCGAAATCGAGTGAGTCGGCGAGCGCGAGTGCGTCGGCGGCGATCTCGTCGATCGTGTAGTCGCCCGCAGCGTCGCGCAGGCGGCCGTAACCTCGGTAGTCCATGAAGACATAGCTGAAGTGCTCGCGCGACAGCCACGCTTCGACGGGTTCGAATGCGTGGGCGTCGCCGAACCAGCCGGGCAGTACAAGAACAGGGTGGGGGCCGTCCCCCACGCGATGAAACGTATTCGGCATGTCCGCTCCGATGCAGTGGTCAACCGGCCGATCAGGCCGACGGGTCTTGCGGCCGTCAGGTCGCGCAAGGGTGGAGCGGATCGTAAATCGAGCGAAGGAGACCCGCCTTCGATATCGGGTCATTGATGATGGAATTCGGGCCGTGAGAAATACGCTGCTAGATCCCTACGAACACATTCCGCGGAGCGTGGTCGTGACCGCCAACGACTATGCGGCCGGCACGACGTTTCCGGCGCACGCGCACGGGCGCGGGCAATTCGCGTTCGCGTCGCGCGGCACGATCAGCGTGTCGACGCCGCACGGGCGCTGGCTGGTGCCGCCGCAGCGCGCGTGCTGGGTGCCGGCCGGCGTGCGGCACGAAATGACGATGACCGGGCCGGTCACGATGCTGAACACCTTCGTGTCCGGCGATGCGGCGCAGGAAGCGGGCCTGCCCGAGCAGTGCGGCGTCTACGGCGTATCTGCGCTGCTGCGGCAACTGATCGACGATGCGATCGACCTGCCGGCCCTGTATGACGTCGACGGACGCGCGGGCAAGCTGATGGCGCTGCTGGTCGCGGAAATCGCGACGATGCCGCGCCTGTCGCTGCATGCGCCGCTGCCGGCCGACGCCCGACTGGCGAAGGTATGCCGGCACCTGCTCGCGTCGCCGTCGATCGCGGCGGATCTCGACCAGGTGGCCGCCGACGCCGGCTTGAGCCGCCGCACGTTCACGCGGCAGTTCCGCGCGCAGACAGGCGTGAGTTTTGCCGCATGGCGCCAGCAGGTGTGCATGCTCGCGGCGATCGCGCGCCTGAGCGACGGGCAATCGGTGACGCGCGTCGCACTCGATCTCGGGTACGCGAGCGCAAGCGCGTTCACGTCGGCGTTTCGCCGCATCCTGGGCGATACGCCGAGCCGGTACCTGGAGATTCGGCGCTAACCGGAAGGAATCGGCGCGCGTCACGACCGTGCGCGGGTTGCCACCAAAAAATACGCGCCTGCCAATTTCGGTCAGACGCGTTTAAAGGCACTCGGTCAGAAAAAATGCGCGCACGGCCTGCCGGACAGTGTCGCGCATTACATGCGTAATTGTTGCTTCTTCCGATTCAATCTCGTTGACTCGTTGTGGATAGCGAAGAATACGCCGCATAACGCACAAACGAAATCCCGCGGGACTCGCGACTCATGTGCGCTTGCAGCAGCATGCGTTTCAATCGTGCGTTCGATGCAGGGGCAGAAGCCCCTTGCAATGGGCGTCGGTGCTGATGACCAGGCGCGATGCGCCGCAGCATCGAATGCTGGCGACGGAGCACGAAAAACGCCGTGTGGCGCGATACCTGTCGGAATCGCGCCACACGGCGGTGCGGGAGCGGGCGATGCCGGCGTGCGCCGGCTCGCGCGTCACACGTCGAAGAACACCGTTTCGTCCGGCCCCTGCATGCGGATGTCGAAGCGGTAGACCACCGGGCGGCCCGGCTGCGCGTCGCGTTTCGCGACGAGCGTCGCGCGGCGCTCGGCCGGCACCGCGTTCAGCACGGGGTCGGCCGCGTTCGCGGCGGCTTCGTCGTCGAAGTACACGCGCGTGAACGCATGGGTGAGGATCCCGCGCATCATCACGGTCACGTTGATGTGCGGCGCTTCGTCGGCGGCGAGGCGGCCCGGCTTCACCGTCTCGACGACGAAGCGCTGCTGCGCATCGGTGCCGGTGCCGACCCGCGCGAAGCCCGTGAAGCCGGATTTCGCGATGTCGTCGCGCGACGCGGGGTAGCGGCCCGCGCCGTCCACCTGCGTGAATTCGAGCACCGCATCGCCGACGACGTTGCCGTCGCCGTCGAACACTTGGCCAACCAGCAGCACGTGCTCGCCTTCGGCGTGGGCCGTGGCGATCGTCGGCGTGAACAAGCTCTTCAGGTCGTAGTCGTATTGCTGCGGGCACAGGCCGTACGCGAAGTACGGGCCGACCGTCTGCGAAGGGGTTTGTTTCAGCGTCGTCATGGTTCAGCGCTCCATCGGGGTAGCGTCGCGGCCGCGCAGCACGATGTCGAATTCGTAGCCGAGCGCATAGCCTTCTTCGGTGATGTCCATCGAGAAGCGCGAGATCAGGCGATCGCGCGCCGCCTCGGGCGTGCCCTGGAAGATCGGGTCGTACGCGAGCAGCGGGTCGCCGGGGAAGTACATCTGCGTGACGAGACGCGAACCGAAGTAATCGCCGAACAGCGAGAAATGAATGTGATTCGGGCGCCACGCGTTCGGATGGTTGCCCCACGGATACGCGCCCGGCTTGATCGTCAGGAAGCGGTAGCGGCCTTCGTCGTCGGTCAGGCAACGGCCCGCGCCGAGGAAGTTCGGGTCGAGCGGCGCGTCGTGCTGGTCGACCTTGTGCACGTAGCGGCCGGCCGCGTTCGCCTGCCACACCTCGACGAGCGTGTTGCGCACGGGCTTGCCGCCTTCGTCGAGCACGCGGCCCGTGACGACCATGCGCTCGCCGAGCGGCTCGCCGTTCTTCACGGCGTTCTTCGTCAGGTCATGGTCGAGCGCGCCGAGATCTTCGGCGCCGTAGACCGGCGCGTACTGGTCGCGCAGTTTCTCCTTCAGCGGGATCAGCGGGCGGGTCGGGCCGCGTTTCACGGACGAACGGTACTCGGGGTGGACATAGGCCGGATGCGACGGCCAGTCGCGCGGCGTGAGGATCGTGGGGGAATCCATCGGGCGTCTCCTGATAGGTATTTCGCGAAGGGGATGGCAGGACTTTAGCCAATCCGGAAAGTTATGCAAAATGACCTTTTTTCGCGAATCGTATAACCGTTCGTTATGTTCGACGCACCAATGAAAATTCCGCCGGACAGGATGCCTGTCCGGCGGAAAAAGCGATCGGGCTTCGCGTCGTCGGTGACGACCCCGTGCACGGCCCTCCAGCCAGCCCGTCGCTGCTTTTTTGTGTTGTCGTTCTTGTTGTTATCCGGTCTCCCTGAGCGCGCCTGTTATGAATGCCGGCCGGGATCGAACACGATCCCGTCGAATTCGAGTGACAGCGTGCCGCTGCGCAGCAGTGCGGCCGGCGTCGCGTCGCGGTCGGCACCGAGCACGTCGCTCACGTAGTCCGCGCAGAACCCGCGCCGTGTCCGCAGGTTGAAGCGGTTGCCGAGCAGTGCGTCGATCCGCTGTTCCGCCGTTGCGTGTACCTGGCGCTGCGCATCAGCGGTCGGTGCCGAGACGCGGCGCGCCAGCGCGATGCGCCCGCCGTCGGTACGGGCGACGAAGCGCGACAGTGGCGTGAGCTTGGTCCACGCAAACGCGGATTCGGCGATCACGGGCTCGTCGCCCGATGTGTCGACGACGATGCCGAAGCGATTGGCCCATGCACCCGTCGAGCCCGTCGCACCTGCCGCGTCGCGGGGTGCATTCGCCGGCACGCGGATGAACACGAGATCCCCGACGTGCGCGCTGGCGGCCAGCGTGCGGACCGTGGCGAGCGGCATCGTGCGATCCGTGTCGCGGGCATCGCGCGGGGCGGTGCGATGCGATTCGTAGGCAGCGGTTTCGGTTCGGGTGGTCATTTCGGCTCCGTCGTTCAGTGACAGTACGGAGCGGATTATGCAGACAAGTACCCGAAAATGTTCATTTGCGTGTGCAGGTAGCCTAATATCTGACCTGGAGTAACATTTTTCGATACCAAAATGACCGAAACCGCCCAACTCATCGAAATGCTGAAGCGCCAGTTGAAGGCGCAAGGCATGACCTACCGCGACGTCGCGCGTGCGCTCGACGTTTCCGAGACCAGCGTGAAGCGGCTGTTTGCCAGCGGCCGCTTTACGCTGGAGCGCGTCGTGGAGATCTCTCAGCTGCTCGGCTATACGCTGGCCGAGCTCGTGCAGGAGGCGTCCGCGTCAGCGCCGAGGCTGCACGTGCTGACCGAGCAGCAGGAGGCGCTGCTCGTGTCGGACGACAAGCTGCTGCTCGTTGCCGTCTGCGCGATCAACTACTGGACCGTGCAGGACATCGTGTCGGCCTATCAGGTGACGAAGGCCGAATGCGTGAAATACCTGCTGATGCTCGACCGGATGAACGTCGTCGCGCTGTTGCCGGGCGACCGGATTCGCGTGCGCGTCGCGCGCGATTTCGACTGGCTGCCGGGCGGGCCGATCCGCCGTTATTTCCATGCACACGCGCTCGGCGATTTCCTCGACAGCCGCTTCGACGGGGAAGGCGAAACGATGACGTTTTCGCAGGGGATGCTGACGGAGGCCGCGTCCGCGGAGCTCGAACTGGAGTTGCGCCGGCTGCGCAGCAAGGCGGCCGCGCTGCATGCGGAATCGTCGTCCGCACCGCTCGCGCAGAAGCACGGCACCAGCTTGCTGATCGCGAAGCGGATGTGGGAGCCGGCCGGTTTCCAGGCGCTGCGGCGCCACGCGTGACACCTCGTCGAGTGCTTGGGGCTATTCGGAAAGTTATGCAAAATGGCATTTCATCGTCACTCGCATAACCACCCGTTATGAATAACCGTATCGCCGACGGCCGCGTCAAGTTCCGGCACCTGCAGTGTTTTCTCGCGGTCGCGCAGCTGGGCGGCGTGCAGAAGGCGGCCGAAAGCCTGTCGATCACGCAGCCGGCCGTCTCGAAGACGATCGCCGAGCTGGAGGCGATCCTCGGCGTGAAGCTGTTCGAGCGCGGCCGGCAGGGCGCGCAGCCGACCCGCGAAGCGCAACTGTTTCTGCCGCACGCGAACGCGTGCGTGCTGGCGCTGCGGCAGGGTGTCGGGCTGCTCGCGCGCGAGGGCGGGGCTGCCGCGGCGACGCTGGAAATCGGCATGCTGCCGACCGTCGCGGCATCGCTCGCGCCCGCATTGATGAAGGCGCTCGCCGAGCGCTGGCCGCGCGTCGTCGTGAGGATCGCGACGGCCGCAAACGCCGATCTGCTCGAGCGCCTGAAGTCCGGCGCGATCGAGTGCGCGATCGGGCGACTGTCGGAGCCGGAGCGGATGATCGGGCTTGCGTTCGAGCAGTTGTACAACGAGCCGCTCGTCGCGGTCGTGCGCGCCGGGCATCCGCTGCTGTCGAGCGCGGCGCCGGCGGCCGAGCTCGCGCGCTATCCGGTCGTGCTGCCGCCGTTCGGCACGCTGATTCGCCAGTCGGCCGAGCAACTGCTCGGTGCCTGCGGCGCGCCGCCGCTGGATTCGTTCATCGAGGTGCTGTCGGTATCGGTCGCGCGCGCGCTCGCGCTCGAGAACGATGCGGTCTGGTTCGTGCCGCTCTATGCGGCCGAGTACGACCTGTCGGCCGGGGCGCTGGCACGCCTGCCGCTGCCGTCAGCCGGCACCGACGAGCCGGTCGGGCTGGTGCTGCGCACCGATGCGCAGCCGTCGCCGGTCGCGCGGACGCTGATCGACGCCGTGCGCGATATCGCGCGGTCGCGGTTCGGCGAGACGCGCGCACGCGGGACGTCACGCGCGGCACGCAAGCCGGCTCGTCGCGACAATTGACCCGTCGGGCCGTGCGGCAAGCGCGGCCCGGCCCGGTACCCGGCTGCCGGATTGGCCATCCGGTCAGTAGCCGACCTCGCGGTGCTTGGCATATCGTACCGATTTTGGTACGATGGATGTCAAGACGATGACGAGACAGCAGATCCAGGTCACGCTCGGCGTGCGGTTCTTCCAGACGGCCCGTGGCAACGAGCCGGTGCGCGAATGGCTGAAGGCGCTCGGGCAAGCGGAGCGAAGGGCGATCGGTGAAGAGATCAAGACCGTTCAACTCGGCTGGCCGCTCGGCATGCCGCTGGTCCGGAAGATGGCGCGGGATCTATGGGAGATTCGCGTGATGCTGCCGGGGCGGAGCGCCCGCGTGCTGTTCACGGTCGTCGGCGAAACGATGGTCTTGCTGCACGGCTTCTTCAAGCAGTCGCGGGCCACGCCGTCGGATGATCTCGATATCACCGTCGCGCGCCTGAAAGCGCTGACGCGCGCCATCTGATTTTCCCGGTTGCGCTGGAACGCACCGTCTCCGACGGGCAGGCAGCCGGCAACGCCATGCACTGGAGTACCCCATGACGACCACGAACAACCCGCATATCGGCAGCGATTTCGATTCCTTCCTCGAGGAGGATGGCAATCTCGAAGCGGCCACCGCCACCGCGATCAAGCGCGTGATCGCCTGGCAGATCGGGCAGGAAATGAAGGCGCAGCACATCACGAAAACCGCGATGGCCGCACGGATGAAAACCAGCCGCGCCGCGCTCAACCGTCTGCTCGACGAAACCGACACGAGCCTCACGCTGGCGACGCTCGCGAGTGCGGCCGCCGCGCTCGGCAAACGGCTCAGCTTTGAGCTGGTGCCGGCCTGACGGGCGTGAAGAAGCGGCGTGCGACCGAGTCTGCATCGCGACGCGTAATGCGTGCGGCGGAATGGCCGGCAATCCGGCCCACGGCTCGGCCATGACGCGCGGGCGTGTCGCCGCAAGCGGGCGAATGTCGGCCCGCGCGCACATGCCGGGTCACTGACGCGGCGCGGCCACTTGCAGATAGAGCAGCGCACCGCCCGCGAGCAGCAGCGGGCACAGAATGTACCAGCCGGTCGTCAGGAACAGTCCGGCGACCGCGACCAGCGAAATCCATGCGCAGCGATAAGCGATCCCGCCGCGCGGCAGCAGTTTCAGCGCGGCGGCCGCACCGAGTCCATACACCATCACGAAGCATCCGGACGTAACGAGCACGAGCGGCTTCGGTCCGACATCCGACAGCGTCGTCGCGGCCAGTGCGACGGCGGCGAGCACGGCGATTACGCCGAGGCTGTGGCGCGGGACGCCGCCGACCTGGCTGCCATGCGCGAGCCACGCGGGCAACGCGCCGTCGCGCCCAAGCGCCGCGCCGAGCTTGGCCGCACCCGCGAAATACGCGTTCATCGTGCCGAGCGTGAGCAGCAGCGCGGCCACGGCAGCCAGCACCTGCGCATGACCACCGATGCCGCCCGCGATCAGCTCGGCGAGCGGCGCACCCGATGCGCCCGCGGACGGCCCGAGCACCGTCACGCTCGCGGCCGCGACCGACAGATACAGGAACCCGACCACCACGACCGCGATCCCGGCCGAGCGCGGCATGTCGTGCGCGGGCCGGCGGAATTCGGCTGCGAGATGCGTGATCGCTTCCCAGCCGGCGAAACTCCACACGAGCAGCGCTGCGGCCTGGCCGACCGCGAGCCAGCCGTGCGGCGCGAACGGATGCAGGTTCGCGGTGCGCGCATGCGGCGCGGAGGCGAGCACCGCGGCCAGCAGCAGCGTGACGAGCAGCGCCGACAACACGAGCTGCATGCGGCCCGACACGGTGACGCCGAATGCATTCGCGGCCGACACGATCGCGATCAGCGCGGCAGCCGTGACGACGACGGTCGTGTGCCCGCCGCCCGTGACGGCCGCGACGTATGCGCCACCGAACATCGCGGCAGCCGGCGCGCCGGCCGGTACCGCGAAGTAGAAGCACCAGCCGACGATCGCCGCGGCTTTCGGCCCGAATGCGCGCCGGGCGTAGGTCGAGACGCCGCCTGCGTCGGGATAGCGTGCGCCGAGTGCGGCGAAGGTGGCCGCGAGCGGCCCGGACAGCACGACGAGCGCGGCCCATGCGAGCAGCGAGGCCGGGCCCGCGACTTCGGCAGCCAGCGCGGGCAGCGCGATCACGCCTGTGCCGAGCACCGCGCCGATATAGAGCGCGGCGCCCTGGAAAATCGTCAGTGAGCCCGCGTGATGAGCGGCGGGCGAGTCGGCATGCGAGGGCATGGACAGCAGTCTCCGGAAGTCTTGTCGTGTTCGAGCGCGAGCGTCCGCGCGGAAAATCGTTCGATGCTACCCGAACGCCGGCGGTAGCGCCGCCCGGCGATCAGTAGTCCGGGCGGCGCCGCGTGTCAGCCGATGTCAGTGGTGGCGTGCGAGCCGCAGGCGGGCATCCTCGCGCGCGGTGGGCGACAGTTCGGGCGCGTAGTGGAATGCCCCCGACACCAGCGATGCGACCGGCACGCCGTCGCGGAACAGCACGCGATTGCCGGCCAGCGCCGGCACCTTGTCGCCGGGCAGCAGCGTGCCGGCAAGATTCAACGGATCGGCGCCCGTCACGCACACGTACTGTCCGTCGCCCGGTTGCCGCCGCAGTTCGCGCAGGATCGGGATCGCTTCGGGCAGCGCGAACTGTTCGCCCGCGAGCCCGGCGACGAAGCGTCCGCCGCGAATTTCGCCGCGCGCTTCGAGGCGTTGCAGCACGCGCACGAGCTCGCGCCAGTTCGGCAACCAGTCGGCTTCGCGTTCGAGCAGTCGCCAGAACACGACACCGTAGCGGCGCAGCAGCGTCCATGCGATGTGTTCGAGCGCGTCGGGGTCGGTCGCGGCCAGGCCGCGTTTCGGTGCCGGCGCATCGTCCGGCGGCGCGTGGCGTTGCACGAGTGCCCAGCGACCCGCGTCGTCCATGCCGCCGATCAGTGCGCCGCCGCGCCGCGTGCGCGGCGCATAGGTCGCGCTGCGCTTGACGACCGGTTTCAGCAGCGCGCGCAAGCCCGCATAGCTGTCTGCATTCACGAGGCCGGCCGACACGAGTTCGCCGAGCGCCTGTTCGAGTTCGACCGGCAGCATGTGCAGTTCGTCGAGCAGCGCGTCGAAGAACATCGCGCCGTGCGCGGCGAGGGCGTCGCGCACCTGGGTGGCCCGCGCGGACAGTGCCGGTTGCGCATCGGGGTCGCGCAGCGCCTGCCACGCGGAAAGGTGGCGGCGCGGCAGCAGCACGATCGGCGTCGTCTTCACGGGCGTGCCGGCCGCGCGCGCCGGCGCGCCGATGCGCGTCCACACGAGCTTGCCGGAGCGGCACAGCTCGTCGAGCCCGCCTGCCGTGTAGTCGGTGAGCCGCGCGGGCAGCAGCGCATCTTCCCATGCGCTTGCGGCGGCCTCGTAGCCTTCGAGCTGTTCGACCACGGCCGCGAGTGCGTCGCGGCCCGTGCCGCGCGTGTCGGGCGTCAGGTGCTGCCAGTGGAACAGGAAGCGCATGAAATCGGCGCGCTCGACCGGCTCGATCTCGCGACGCAGCCGCTTCACCGTGTAGCGATGAATGCGCGCCAGCAGATGGCGTTCGCACCATTCGTCCGTCGTCGTGCCCGGCGTGAACCGGCCGCGCATCACATAGCCTTCGCGCTCCAGCGCCGCGAGTGCCGTCGCGATCGACGCAGGCGGCAGGCCGAGCGGTGTCGCGATCGCGTCGAGGGCAAGCGGGCCGAAACCGGTGAGCCGCGCGCGGATCACGTCGACGAGTGCGGCATCCGCTTCCCACGGCTGCGCGCAGGCTGCCGGCACCTTGAGCGCCGGCGCGATACGCGCGTCGGGATGCAGTGCACGCAGGCACACGAGCCGTTCGACCGGCACCCACAGGGCGGCGCCGCCCGGCGCGACGAGTTTCGTTGCACGGCGGCGTTCGGCGAGTTCCGCGAGCCGGTCGGGCCAGCCTTCGCGGGTTTGTGCTTCGCTATCGGAGACGCACGCGAGCGTGAGCAGCGCGTCGTGCATTTCGTCGGCGTCGCGCACGAGCGGCCAGGCTTCGTCGCGCACTGCGTCGATCGCGTCGGCGTCGAGCGCGCCGAGATCGTCGGCCGATTCGGGATCGCTCCAGCGGCGCGACTGTACGGCCTGCGTACGGCGCTCCTCGAGCGGTGCATCGTCGAGGAACGCGTAGGGTTTCGCGTTCAGGATCTCGGCGGCGAGCGGCGACGGCGCGGGCAGGTCGCGCGCGACGAGTTCGATCGCACCGCTTTCGATCCGGCGCAGCAGCGCAAGCCAGCCATCGGTGTCCATCGCGTCGTGCAGGCAATCGTCGAGCGTCTGGTCGACCAGCGGGTGATGCGGGATCTCGCGCTCGCCGACGATGTTCTCGAGGCACGCGACCTGATCGGGAAACACGGTCGCGAGCAGGTCCTCGCTCTTCATCCGCTGCAGTTGCGGCGCGGTGCGCTTGCCGCCCGTGAAGCGCGGCAGCGCGAGCGCGGTCGTCGCGTTCCAGCGCCAGCGCACGCCGAACATCGGCGCGTCGAGCAGGGCCTGGACCAGGACGTGCTCGGCGCTGGCCGAACGCAGGTAGCGCCACACTTCGTCGAGTGCGAAGCTGTGCGCGAGCGACAGCGACAGGATGATCGCGTCGTCGGTCGCGGCTGCCTGCAGTTCGAAGTTGAAGCTGCGGCAGAAGCGCTTGCGCAGCGCAAGCCCCCACGCGCGGTTGATGCGGCTGCCGAACGGCGAATGGATCACGAGCTGCGTGCCGCCCGATTCGTCGAAGAAACGCTCCATCACGAGCGTGTCCTGCGTCGGCAGTGCACCGAGCGCGGCGCGCGTGCGGGCGAGGTAGTCGGCGATCTGGTGCGCGGCGTCCGGTGACAGATGCAGATCGTCGACGAGCCAGCGCAACGCCGGCATGAGGCGGCTGTCGGTCGGGTAGGCAGGGGCGGCACGGGTGACGTCGTTTCGTACACTGATCGCGGCTTCGGCTTCGGCTTCGGCTTCGGCTTCGGCTTCGGCTTCGGCTTCGGCTTCGGCTTCAACTCGTCGCGTCGATTTTGCACTGCCCTTGGTCCTGGCTTGGGTCGTCGCCTTGATTTCAGCCGCCGTCTTCCCGCGGATATCGTCGTCGGTGCGTTTACCGCCGCGGGCATGCCCTTGCCGCTCGCCGTCGGCGAACAGTCCGTCGAGCCGTGCGCGCAGCCGGCCGACCGCCGCCGACAGCTCGTCGCTGCGCCCCGGCGCCTCGCCGAGCCAGAACGGAATATTCGGCGACTGGCCTTGGGCGTCCTCGACGCGCACGCGGCCTGTTTCCACGCGAATGATCCGGTACGACTGGTTGCCCAGCTGGAACACGTCGCCCGCGAGGCTCTCGATCGCGAAATCCTCGTTGACGGTGCCGACCTGGATGCCCTGCGGTTCGAGCAGGACTGCATAGTCGGCCATGTCGGGGATCGTGCCGCCCGACGTGGTCGCGGTCATCATCGCGTTGCGGCGTCCGCGCACGGTGCCGCCGACCACGTCGCGATGCAGGTACGCGCCGCGCACGCCGCGCCGGCTCGTGAAGCCTTCGGCGAGCATCTTCATCACTTCATCGAAGCGCTCGCGCGTCAGCCGTGCGTACGGCGCTGCGCGCGTGACGCTCGCATACAGCGCGTCTTCCTGCCATTCCGTGCACGCGACTTCGGCGACGATCTGCTGCGCGAGCACGTCGAGCGGTGCTTCGGGTATGCGCAGCGTGTCGAGCTCGCCGCGTTGCACGCAATCGAGCAGCGCCGCGCATTCGACGAGCTCGTCGCGCGACAGCGGGAACAGCCGGCCCTTCGGCACGCCGCCCACGTGGTGCCCGGAGCGGCCGACGCGTTGCAGGAACGGCGCAATCCCGCGCGGCGAGCCGACCTGGCAGACGAGATCGACGTCGCCGATATCGATACCGAGTTCGAGCGATGCGGTGGCGACGAGCAGCTTCAGTTCGCCGCGCTTCAGGCGCTGCTCGGCGTCGAAGCGGTGCTCCTTCGCGAGACTGCCGTGATGCGCGGCGATCGCTTCCTTGCCGAGCCGGTCGGCGAGATGGCGCGCCATGCGCTCGGCGGTGCGCCGCGTGTTGACGAACACGAGTGTCGTGCGATGCGCGGCCGCGAGCCCGGCGATGCGGTCGTACACCTGTTCCCACACGTCGGTTGCCATCACGGGCTCGAGCGGCACGTTCGGCAGTTCGAGCGCGAGGTCGCGCTCGCGCGTATGGCCCGTGTCGACGATCGTGCAGTCGCGCGGCGCGTCGGCCGGGCCGCCGACCAGGAAGCGCGCGACTGCGTCGATCGGCTTCTGCGTCGCCGACAGCCCGATACGCGGCAGCGCGCGGCCGGCCAGCGCGTCGAGACGTTCGAGCGACAACGCGAGATGGCTGCCGCGCTTGGACGACGCGAGCGCATGGATTTCGTCGACGATGACCGAGCGCACGTTCGACAGCATCTGCCGCCCCGACGTGGACGACAGCAGCACGTACAGCGATTCGGGTGTCGTCACGAGGATGTGCGGCGCGCGCTTGCGCAATGCGGCGCGTTCGGCCTGCGTCGTGTCGCCGGTGCGCACGGCGGTGCGGATCGCCGGCACCGGCAGGCCGAGTTGCGCGAGCGATTCGGCGATGCCGGCAAGCGGCGCGTCGAGGTTCACGTGGATGTCGTTCGACAGCGCCTTCAGCGGCGACACGTACACGACGAGTGTCGCGTCGGGCAGCGTGCCGTCGTGCGCCAATGCATCGCGCACCAGATCGTCGAGCGCGCACAGGAACGCGGTGAGCGTCTTGCCGGAGCCGGTCGGCGCAGCAACGAGCGTCGAGCGGCCCGCCTTGATGTGCGGCCACGCGAGCGCCTGCGCGCCGGTGGGCGCGGCGAACGTGCGTCGGAACCACGCGGCGACGGCCGGGTGGAACACGTCGAGCGCACTGGTGCCAAGGCGGGTAGCGGTGACGTCCATCGGAGCGTTGAAATGGGGGGGCAAGCGCAGAAGGCGCACGCACGAATCGAATCGTCAGTGTGCCAGACGTCGCGCGTGCGTGCCGGGCAGGTGTATCGGCGATTCAGATTCAAATGGGGGCCCGCATCGCACTTTCAACGAACAGAAAGTTGCATGCGCGCCGGTACGCCGAGAGCGTGCCGAATTGCACCGAATTGCAACTAAACGCGATGTAGCCAGCCGAGCCAGTGTTCGAGCAGCGGCGCACGCGAGCACAACGACTGCGCGAGCCACAGCGTGCCGCCCCATGCGGCGGCCACGACGATCAGGTCGCAATTCCCGCTGTTCCACAGGTTGAGCGAGTGACGTCGCCAGATCCACGGCACGCCGAGCGGGTTCGGCCAGTCGGCGAGCAGGTGCATCACGCCGCCGCACGCGAAGCCGAACAGCGGCGCGGCCCACAGCGGATGCGGTTGATGGATGAGCCCGTGCCACCCGAGCGCGAGCAGGGCGATCCAGCCGATGCCCCAGTGCGTGATCGTGCGATGCGTGACCCACAGGCGGCGCTTGCGGCGCCACCAGGCGACTTCGAGCCAGTCGGGCGCGGTGCCGCCCGCGACGCCCGCCGCGAATGCGGCGAACATGCCCACATGCCACGGACCCGTGGCGCCGGTTTGTGCGACGAGGGCGGCGGCGGTGACGCCGGCTGCGAAGCCGGACGCATGATGTGCATTGCGTGATGCCATAGGAAGCGAGACGAAGAAACGTGAAGCGGCGCGTGCGAGAAAAATTGATGCAGCGCGAAAACGGGGCGCTATCTTCGCAGATCGGCTCGTGCAGTGGGAGCGACATTTGCAGATTTTTTTGCACGTGTCGCGTGGTCTTCCGCGCAGTTCGCAACTTTCGGTTTTTTTGTGCGCTGCGTGATGACGTATATGGCGGATGGACACGGCGGAAGCGCACTGTGTGCAATTTCGACCGATCCGCATGCAGGTTGAAAAGCTTCGGCATGACCGCGCGCACATAACGACTGCGCTTTCGTTGCACGTCACGTGTTCGACCCTTTTTGTCCCCCTATACTACGAAACCGGAGATGGCCGTCGGCGTGCCAGCGGCCATGAGCGGAACAGGTGCTTTTCCTGCCTGAAGGAGATCCACATGGGGGACATGCAATGACTACGCTGAATCGCTTCAAAACATCCGCTGTCGTGCTCGCGACGGTGGCCGGCATCGGTTTCCTGCCGAACGCGCCCGTCTATGCGAAGGGGCCGCAGCCGGCCGTCCTGACGAGCTCCGCGGTCGCGGTGGCCGACAAGTACAGCGCGGATGCTGCGGAGCGGATCTTCAAGGAAGGCGGCAATGCGATCGACGCGGCCGTCGCGATCGCGTTCACGCTTGCCGTCACGTATCCGGAAGCCGGCAACATCGGCGGCGGCGGCTTCATGACGATCTACAAGGACGGCAAGCCGTACTTCATCGACTACCGCGAGCGTGCGCCGCTCGCCGCGACGAAGGACATGTATCTCGACAAGGACGGCAACGTCGTCAAGGGCATGAGCCTGTACGGCCCGCGCGCGGTCGGCGTGCCGGGCACCGTCGCGGGCATGTGGGAGGCGCAGAAGCGCTTCGGCAAGCTGAAGTGGAAGCAGGTGCTCGCGCCGGCGATCCACTATGCGCGCGACGGCTTCGTCGTCGACGAGCAGCTCGCGCAGCGCGGTGTCGACGCATCGAAGGAGTTCGGCGGCAAGACCAACTTCGACAAGTATTTCTCCGGGCTGAAGGCCGGCGTGAACTTCAAGCAGCCGGATCTCGCCGATGTGCTGACGCGCATCGCGAACGACGGCGCGGAAGGTTTCTACAAGGGCAAGACGGCCGAGCTGATCGCCGCATCGATGAAGACCGGCGACGGCAACGGGCTGATCACCACCGAGGATCTCGCACAGTACCGCGCGGTGTGGCGCCAGCCGGTGCAGGCGAAGTGGAACGGCTATGACGTGATCACCGCGCCGCCCCCGAGCTCGGGCGGCATCGGCCTGGTGCAGTTGTTGAAGATGAAGGCCGACCTCAAGCAGGATTTCGAGGGCGTGAAGCTCAACTCGCCACAGTACATCCACCTCGTCGCGGAAATCGAGAAGCGCGTGTTCGCCGATCGTGCGCAGTATCTCGGCGATCCCGATTTCTACAAGGTGCCGATCGCGCAGCTGACCGACGACGCGTATATCGCGAAGCGCGCGGGCGAAGTCAACCCGAAGGAGCCGTCGGACACGAAGAGCGTGCAGCCGGGCCTCGGCACGACGATGCCGGAGAAGGCTGAAACCACGCACTTCTCGGTGGTCGACAAGTGGGGCAATGCGGTGTCGAACACGTACACGATCAACGGCTATTTCGGCTCGGGCGTGATCGCCGACGGCACGGGCATCGTGCTGAACGACGAGATGGACGACTTCTCCGCGAAGCCGGGCGTCGCGAACATGTTCGGCGTGGTCGGCAGCGATGCGAACGCGATCGAACCGAAGAAGCGCCCGCTGTCGTCGATGTCGCCGACGATCATGACCAAGGACGGCAAGGTATCGCTCGTGATCGGCACGCCGGGCGGCTCGCGGATCTTCACGTCGATCTTCCAGGTGATCAACAACATCTACGACTTCAAGATGCCGTTGAAGGAGGCCGTCGGCGCGATGCGCTTCCATCACCAGCTGCTGCCGCCGAACACGATCTTCTGGGAGCCGTACTACCCGATCGAAGGCGAACTCGCGAAGCAGATCGAGGCGCGCGGCTATACGCTGAAGGGGCAGGATTTCAGCGGCGACATCCAGGTGATCAAGATCGACGGCAAGACGCCGGAGGCGATGGCCGATCCGCGCGGGCGTGGCGTGACGCGGATCATCCACTGACGTGAAAGGGCGCGTGCGCGGTTGCGAAGGCGGCCGCGCACGCCATGTTCCGCAGCCGGGTGTCGTGCAGCCGGCTGCGGAACACACTCAGCCGGTGGTCCGGATGAATTCGGCGATGCGTGCCGCGATGGCGTCGGGCGCATCCTCGAAGCAGTAATGTCCGACGCCCGCCAGCCGCTCGACGGGCGCGGACGGAAACAGTGCCGTGAAGAGCGGCAGGAAGTGTTCGGCGCCGAGCGTTCGATCGGCGTCTCCCCAGATCGCGAGCGCGGGCTTTTCGCGTATCGCGCGCAGCGCTGCCGCATCGGGCTCCTCGAACCGGTGCGCGCCAGAGGCAAACCCGCGGGCCCATCCGATCGCGCCGAGACAGTCCGCCGGTTGCGCGAACGGCGCACCGTATGCGGCGATCCAGGTGTCGTTGACGATCGCGTGATTTTCGAACCCGTTCAGCTTCAGCGTGCTCAGGATGTTGAAGCCGAGCTGGCCGAGCACCGTCTCCAGCGTATCGTCCGCCGCCGCGCGCATGATCCACTGGAACCACGGCGCATCGCGACCGTTCGCGGTCACGCGTTCGACCAGATCGGGCTGGCCGAACGGCGTCGGCCCGTTCGCGGACACGATGCGCCGAATGCGCTCCGGATGCCGTGCGGCGAGCCCCATGCCGACCGGGCCGCCGAAATCGTGCATCACGAGCGTGATGCGATCGAGGCCGAGCGCGAGCACGAAACGCTCCAGATTGCCGATATGGTCCTGCAGCCAGTAACTGCGGTCCTGCGGCGTCGCGCTTTTGCCGAAGCCCATGTGATCGGGGACGACGACGCGGTGCGTCGGGCTCAGCGCCGCAATCAGATGACGGAAGAGATAGCCCCACGTGGGTTCGCCATGCAGGCACAGGATGGTTTCGCCGTCATGCGGGCCTTCGTCCACGTAGTGCATCCGGAAGCCGGATGCGTCGTCGAAATGCGGGGCGAATGGAAAGGTGCCATCGAACGTGGCATCGGGCCGGATCATCGAACGCTCCTTCGGATAGTCGGACAGGTTGGTTTCAAGTTGAAACCGAATCGAAGCGTAGGATATGTGGTTTCGAGTTGCAACCAAAAAGGTGGCTGGGCCAATTGCCGAATGACTGTGTCATTGGTGCGAGATGACGCACTGGAACGGAGCAGTGCCGGATTTTATAGACCGAACGTAGTGGCTTGAGTGCTAATCGGGCTCGAATCGATCGTTCTTTTCGTCGATCGCGAACAGTCGGGTGTCGTGCGATTGATCTTTCGAATGGCGAGTTTTATATTGCAACCATTCATTTCAACGGAAACGACCGCCGTTCCACCCGCATTCCGGAAACGGCGTCACCGCATGCATCGATGAACAGACGAACCACGCACGAAGACTCCCCCTGCGGCGTAGCCCGCCCGCTGGACGCGATAGGCGACTGGTGGTCGCTGCTGATCGTCCGCGACGCGTTCGACGGGCTGCGCCGCTTCGGCGAATTCCAGAAGAATCTCGGGCTGGCCAAGAACATCCTGGCCGCGCGCCTGCGCAACCTGGTCGCGCACGGAATCATGGACATCGTGCCGGCCGCGGACGGCGGCGCGCATCACGAATACGTGCTGACCGAGAAAGGGCGCGGGCTGTTTCCGCTGTTGGTCGCGCTGCGGCAGTGGGGGGAGGATTTCTTCTTCGAACCGGACGAGGCGCACGTGCTGCTCGTCGACCGGAAGACCGGGCTGCCGGTCAGGAAGCTCGAGCTGCGTTCGCAGGACGGGCGCGTGCTCGGGCCGGAGGATACGGTCGTGTTGCCGACACCGGATTGACGGGTAGCTATTGATCGCGTCGTGCTGCATCAGCAGCGTTGTCGTGTGCGCGCGGACATCACGCGTTGCTCGAGCTGTGCGATGCGGTGTCCGTATTCGTCGTGCTGGCGCATCGGCGCGGCGAGCAAGGTTGCGCGTACAACCTTTTATCGCGTACCGATGCGCATCGAACCGCATTCAACCACGGTCATTCGCCGCGTTGCTTTCGAGGAAGCTGTCCACCGCGATCAGCGATTGTTCATCGAGCGTACCGAGCACGCTTTTCAGCTTCAACTGCAGCTTCAGCGCATCGAGATAGCTGTCGAACAGCTTCTGCCGGATGCCCGAGATGTCGCGCCGCAGGTTCAGCGTTTCGTACGTCGTGCTGTAGCCGACCTGATGCGCTTTCATCGACGAATCGTACGCGAGCCGCGCGGCCTGCAGCGACTGCTGCAGCGCGCGGATGCGCTTGCCGACCGATTCGAGCGCGGACAGCGCCTCGCGATGATCGGTGCCCAGTTGCTCCTCGACCTCGCGCAGCCGGTTGCGGTACTGCTCGGTTACGTGCTCGGCCTCCACCTGTCGGTAGTACACGCTCCCGCCGGAGAAGATCGGGATCGTCACCTGCACGCCGATCGCGCTCTGATGGAAGTCCGAGCGATCGGTGAGCCCGCGCAGGTTCGGGTTGAGCCCGCGCGAATACGACGCGAACAGGTCGACGGTCGGCAAGTGCTCGGCGCTGACGCGCTTCGCGGCGAGCCGTGCGACCTGGACGTCGCGGTATGCCTGCCGGTACGCGGGGTTGTCCTGCGGTGCGTATTCGCCCGACGGAATGCGCGGCGATGAGCCGCGCATCGCGAGCCGCGGCCAGCGCGAGAAATCGATCGTCGAACCGAGCAGCGTCTCGTAGCGCGCGCGACGCGCGTCGACGTCGGTTTGCGCGAGGGCTTCGTCGGATTGCGCGAGGCTGCGGCGCGCCTCGATTTCGGCCGTATCGCCGATCGTCTTCATCCCGAGCTGCGCCATGCGTCGCGTATCGCTTTCGAGCCGGGTGAGCGCGTTCACTTCGTCGTCGGCCGACTGCAGTTTCTCGCGCGCGCTGAGCAGGTCGAAGCACGCATTCGCGACCCGCAGGATCAGGTCCTGCCTCGCCACCTCGAGTTTCTGCTTCGACGATTCCTCGTACTCGGTCGCGCGCCGCATGTCGTACAGGTAGGGCACGTTGAACAGCGCCTGCGTGACCTGCGCGGAACCGTAGGCGGCATTGCTCGACCCGCTGACATCGATGCCGAACAGGTTCGCGTGCGTACCGTAGCGTCCCCATTCGAGTTGCGCGGCAGCCTGCGGCAACATCTGTGCGCGTGCTTCCGGGAATTTCTGGCGCGCCGCGTCGTATTCGCTGCGCGCCTGCAGGTAGCGCGGATCGTGCACGACCGCGTACTGGAAGGCGGTGTCGAGGCAGAACGCGTGCGCGTTTGCGGACACTCCGATTATCGTTACAGCGAACAATGTCACGGTTGCAAGTCGGGGATTCCACCTAGTCGAAAAACTTGATAGGGAATTACCCGCACTCGGTGTCGCCGATCCGCGATTCGCGCGCCTCGTTTCAAACATGGCCGTCTCCGTCTCCTGCCCGTGCCGCAACGCATTGCGGCGGGATTTAAACGTTTTGAAATTGAAATTCAAACAGCGTGAATGCCTGCCATCCGTGACGCATCGGAAAACGCACCTGTAAGAGTGTGTCCTCCATTGAATTCCGATGCGATCGCATGATAGCCTGATTTCGGCTCGTAATCGCAGTGATTATTAGATTAACAAGTCGCTAGGGATTAAAAGCCGTTTGTCTTTCAATGAAGGTTCTTTGCATCATCTTTATTTTTTACGAGGAGAGAATGATGAAGGTCATGACGACGGAACAGGTCAGGAATGTGCATGGCGGCGGTGCGATCAGCTCGCTGGGTAGCCTCGCTGTTGACGCCGCGCCGGTGGTGACCGCGCTCGGCCAGTTCCTGCCGAGCCTCGGCAATTACCTGCAGAACCCGAAGACGTTCAATAACACCGGCAAGTAACCGCCGTGCGCGGGGAGGCGCCCCCCGCGCGAAATGCTGCGAAACAGAAGGAAAAGAATCGATCGCCGCAGTGGAAAAATCGAATCGGAAATACATTATTTCAGGTTCGGGCGATTATCAGGAGGCAGGAGTGCCGGATTATCCCCGTAATAAAGTTAACGGCCATTGAGATTGCAATTGGCTGACGGTGGCGGGCATTCCGACAATATAAAGGCCACAACAAATGCGAGACATCACGGAAGAACAGGCCCGCCAGATTCGCGGCGGCGCGTCGCTTTACTCCAATTCGGCTGCCTATACGGTCGATCTCGTCAATCAGTCGATCGGGTCCACGCTCCAGGGCCTGATGACCCAGTACCAGACCCGCGCCGTCGAACAGTTCCGGATGTCGCTCGGCTCGTCGCGCTGAGCGGCCCGCCAAGCGGCCGGTAACACCGATCTTCCGTCGCAGCCGGCAGCGTGCCGGCTGCGCCCATGCGTATCGCGCACGACCCGCCACGGGCCCGCTACCGGCAGGCCCGGGCGGCGCGTCGTCGCGCCCCGGGTGCCCGACCATGCTCTTCAATACGCGTAAAGTCCGTCCGGTCCTGCAGGACGAGGTGACGGAGTGCGGCCTGGCCTGCCTCGCGATGATCGCGTCGTGGCACGGGCGCGAAACGACATTGCGCACGCTGCGCAACCGCTATCCGGTCCGGATCGATTCCGGGCTGTCGTTCTTCGACCTGATGGAGATCTCGAACGATCTCGGCCTGCGCGCGCGCGGGTTGCAGTTCGACGCGGGCGAACTCGATGCACTCAAGACGCCGTGCATCCTGCACTGGGGGATGAACCACTATGTCGTGCTGACGAAGGTCGGCTATGGCAGCGTGCACATCGTCGACCCCGCACTCGGCGAGACGAAGCTGCCGCTCGCGCAGGCGCTCACGCACATCACCGGCTATGCGCTCGAACTGAATCCGGACATCGGCTTCACGCGGGCGGGGCAGGCCGACCGGATCCGTCTGCGCGACTACCTCGAAGGGCTGACCGGCATCCGCAAGAGCCTCGCGATCGGCATCGCGGGCGGCGTCGCCGCGCAGCTCCTGCTGCTGCTCGGCCCGTCGTACGTGCAGCTGACGATCGACGAGGCGCTGAAGAAGACCGACGTCGACATCCTGTACCTGCTGACGATCCTGTTCGCGATCGTGTTCCTGTTCGACACGCTCTACGCGAACCTCGTCGGCAACATCAAGAGCTACCTGCGCAACATCGTGTCGCAGCAGTTGTCGGCGAACATGGTCGGGCATCTCGCGCGGCTGCCGATCGGTTACTTCCTGTTCCACAACACCGGCGATTCGATCTCGCGCGTGTCGTCGGTGTCGGAGGTCGGGCGCTTTCTCGTTGACGGGCTGGTCGGCGGGCTGCTCAATATCGTCACCTGCACGCTGACGCTCGTGCTGATGCTGTACGACAGCCCGGTGCTGGCCGGCATCAGCCTGGCCGGGATGGTGCTGTTCGCGCTGAGCCGGCTCGCGATCCAGCCGCAACTGCAGGACGCGATGTCGCAGATCCTCACGCGCGGTGCCGAAGCCGACGCGCTGCTGATCGAGAACATCCGCTCCGCGCACTCGATCAAGCTGCTGTCGGCCGAGACCGCGCGCAGCAGCCTGTGGGTCAACGCGTTCACGCAGAAGTTGCAGGCGATGCGCCAGCAGGAGCGGCTGCAGTTGCTGTTCGATGCGATCTCGAAAGGGATCGTGCATGTCGAGCAGCTGGTGATCGTCACCTACGGCGCGTGGCTCGTGATGCACGGCCAGAGCACGATCGGCGTGATCTACGCGTTCATCCAGTACAAGAACCTGTTCGCCGACAAGTTCATCGACTCGATCCAGCTCTACGTGCGCCGCAAGGTGTTGCAGGTGCATATGGACCGCGTCGCGGACGTGTTGCAGACCGAGACCGAGGAGCCCGCGCCGGACGCGGTCGTGCGGCCGGTCGACGGTTTCGACGGCGCGCTGTCGATCCGTGCGCTGTCGTACACGCCGAAGGGCGGCCATCGGCCGATCCTGAGCGACATCGCGCTCGATGTGCCGGCGGGCGGCAAGATCGCGATCGTCGGCCGCACCGGCAGCGGCAAGACGACGCTGCTGAACCTGATCTGCGGGCTCGTGCGGCCCGAGCCCGGCACGCTGTTCGTCGGCGGCGTCGATCTCGCGGAAGTGAACCTGCGGCAGTACCGCAAGCATCTCGCGGCCGTCACGCAGTCCGACCAGCTGTTTCGCGGGACGATCCGCGACAACATCACGAACTTCGCGCCCGCGCCGCGGATCGGCGCGATGTTCGACGCGGCAAAGCTCGCGTGCATCCACGACGAGATCGAGCGGCTCGACCATCGCTACGACACGCCGCTCGGCGATACGCAGAAATTCCTGTCGGCCGGGCAGATGCAGCGGCTCCTGATCGCGCGGGCGCTGTATTGCGAGCCGCGCCTGCTGATCCTCGACGAATTTTCGTCGAACCTCGACCAGACGACGACGCACGAGATCTGCCGCAACGTGCTGACGCTGCCGTGCACGATCGTGCTCGTCACGCACGATGCGTCGATCCTGTCGATGGTCGACCGGATCTACGAGATGCAGGACGGCGTATTGACCGATGCGACCGACGCATGGCGTTCGGCCGAGGAGACGCGGTGATGCTCGGACGACTCTTTCTGTTCAATTCATTCTCGTATGCGTTCCTCGTGCGGCGCGCGGTGCGCGCCGTCGCGCTGCGCACGTCGCCCGCGCGCGGGCTGCGGCTGATGCGCTGGTGCTCGGGCGCATGCCTGCGCTGCTTTCCGTGCATTCGCGAGTCGATCGAGCGCGCGGTTGCATACATGCTGAGCGCACACCTGAACGACGATCCGCGACGCGTGCGGGACGTGTCGGCGGCGATCGTGCGTGAACTGTTCGAAGCCGAGTTCGCGGGGCTCAAGCTGCGGACGCACAGCCTCGAAGCGATGAAGTCGATGATCGACGGGATGGCGTGCGAAGGCGACGCGCAGCTGCAGGCGGCGCTCGCGCGCGGCGGCCCGCTGATGCTCGCGGGGCTGCACTTCGGCAACCTGATGCTGTTCGTCACGAAGCTGCGCTTCATGATTCCCGACGACCGCAAGCTGATGGTGATCCTGCACCGCGATGCGCCCGGCGCGTTCTTCGACGATGCGCTGCGGCTCGTCGCCGAATACGGTGCCGGCGAAGTCGAATTCATCGACATCGAGGAGCGCGTGCACCTGCGCCGGCTGATCACGAGCCTGCGCCGCGAGGCGCCCGTATTCCTGCTGTTCTCCGACCTGCACGGCAAGTTCGGCAAGACCAACCGCTGCCGGCTCGGCGGCCGCTGGGTGCGGATGGCCGGTGGCGGCGTGAAGCTCGCGGTCGAGCAGGGGATTCCATTGCTCGTCGCGTATGCGACGGGCGTGCCGTTCCGCGATCGCTGCGCGGTGCATTTCACCGAGCTCGCGGCCAGCCCGCTCGCGCCGATGCTCGGCGCGGACGACGACGCGTCGCCCGTGCGCGCGACGCACCAGCGCATCGTCGACCGGCTCGAGCAAGCGCTCGTGCAACAGCCCGAGCAGTGGCATTTCTGGGAACACTTCACGCCTTACCTGATGCCGGCGCCGCTGCTCGATGCGGCCGCGCGGCGTCGCTCCTGACGAGCCCGCCCCATGCCGACCTGGAACTCCGCCCTCCGAGAACAGAAGCCGTCGCGCAAGCTCGCGCGCGGCACGACCTTCGGCACCGTGATCCACGGCGTCGTCGACGTGCCGGTGTCGATGCGGTTCTTCTGCTATCTGTCGCTGACGATGTTCGCGATGTTCGTGATTGCGCTCGTCGAACTGAGCTACGCGAACACCGAGAGCGTGTCGGGGATGCTGACGCCGCGCTCGGGGCTGATCGGCGTCAGCGCGCCGCCGGGCTGGGCCGTGCGCGACATCTACGTCGGCAAGGATCAGCACGTGAAGGCCGGCCAGCGGCTGCTGGCGGTGACGCGCGACACGAGCTTCGTGAGCCAGGCGAACAACGTGCAGGGGATGCGCGCGGCGCTCGACCGGCAGCGCGTCGAGGTCACGCAGCAGATCGACGCGGCGCGGCTCGAATACAAGTCGTCGGTGCAGCAGATCAACCAGCAGATCGCCGCGCAGGGCGAGAGCAGCGGGCTGATCGGCCGGCAGATCCAGGACCAGAAGCGCATCGTCGACGAGTACGGCGAACGACGCGCGCGCGTGAAGCAGCTGCTCGACGAACAGGTCGTGACGCTCGAGCAGTACAACCAGGTCAACACGCAGTACCTGCAGGCCGGGCAGGCGTACCAGGACTTGCTGCTGCGCCGCGCCGAGCTCGCGAAGAACGCGATGAAGCTGCGCGGCGACCTCGACACGATGCAGAGCAAGTACGACGGCGCGAACGCGGAACTGAAGATCAAGCAGGAGGAGCTGAACGCGAAGGAATACAACATCGACGAGAACGTGAACCAGGTGCTGTACGCGCCGGCCGACGGGCAGATCGTGCGGCTCGACGTCGTGCAGGGCGGCGTGATCGACCCGCCGGGCACGCGCGTCGTCGAGATTCTGCCCGCGAAGGCCGACGGGCTGATCGCCGAGGTCTACATCCCGTCGTCGAAGGCCGGCTTCGTGAAGAAGGGGCAGGAAGTGAAGGTTGCGTACGCAAGCTATCCGGTCGAGAAGTTCGGCACGTATCGCGGCAAGGTGCTGTCGATCTCGCCTGTCGCGTTTTCTGCGAAGGAGCTGAACCTGCCGGGCGATGCCGCCACGCCGCAGACCTACTTCAAGACCTGGGTCGAGCTGGCCGACCGCTCGCCGGCATTCGACGGGCGGCCGCTGTCGCTGCGGGCCGGGATGATGCTGAAGGCCGACATCGTGCTGGAGCGGCGCAGCCTGCTCGAATGGCTGTTCGAGCCGCTTTACCGCATCCGTCAACGCCTGTTCGGCGTGCCGGCCTGAGCCGATGGTGAGCCGGGACAAGCACTGCCGCCGCGTGCGGCCGGGCGTCGTGCGTCCGCTGTCGCGCTGGCTCGGCGTGACGCTGTTCGCCTGCGCGGCCGCCGCGCATGGCGCACCGCAGCCGGACGGCGACGCCGAACCACGCTGAAGGCCGGGCACACGGTGCGGGTCTGGAACCGGTCGCGCGAGCGCGCCGAGCCGGGTCGGGAGAGCGTCGCGGGGGGGAAGGGTGGAGCGGGGCGGGTGGAGCAGGGGGTGGCCGGTGGGCTGATAAGAAAGAGAACAGTTGATATCGA
>NZ_JAAGPM010000071.1:0-40823 GCF_017104865.1 Burkholderia sp. Ac-20349 | reverse complement strand
CCGCCCCATCGCCTCGCCGGCGCCGCGCACCGCGCAGGTGGCCGGCTCGTCGGCGATCCGGGCGACGAGCCCCGTCTCGTCGTACAGCAGGCGTTCGAGATCCGCGAGCAGCGCGCCGCCGAGCGAGCCGAGCCCGCCGATCACGACGACCGCGAACACGACCGACCCGACGGTTTCGGCCAGCGCGGGTTCGATCACCGCGAGCGGCGCGCCGATCACGCCGGCCAGCGCCGCGAGTGCGGTGCCCGCGCCGAACAGCGCCGTCATCACGCGCGGCACGTCGTAGCCGAGCGCCTCGACGGCCGCGCGGTGCGTGAGCGCCGCGCGCACGACGAGCCCGATGCGCGACGCACGCAGCAGCGCGCCGAGTGCGACGAGCATCGCTGCAGACATCGCCATCATGAACAGCCGGTAGCGCGGCAGCGCGAGGCCGAATACGGACACGGGCGCACCGTCGAACAGCGCCGGCACGGGCGCCGGCAGCGGCGCGAGGCCCCACACGAGTTTCGCGCCCTCGCCGATCAGGTACGCGAGGCCGAAGGTCAGCAGCAGTTCGCTCGTATGGCCGCGCGCCTGCACGCGACGCAGCAGCATGCGTTCGCAGCCGGCGCCGAGCAGCCCGACCGCGAGCGGCGCGAGCAGCAGCGCGGGCCAGAACCCCGCGCGGGCCGCGATGCTGTAGCCGACATACGCGCCGAGCATGTAGAAGCTCGCATGCGCGAAGTTGAGCACGCCCTGCACGCTGAAGATCAGCGTGAGTCCGGCCGACAGCATGAACAGCAGCAAGCCGTAGCTGAGGCCATTGAAGGCCTGGAGCGCGAACGCGTGCACCGCGCAGTCAGGCGGCGAGCGGCTCGAGCGCGGCGCGCAGCGCGTCGGGCAGCGGCACCGGCCGGCGCGTGCCGCGATCGACGTACACGTGCACGAAATGCCCCTGTGCGGCGGGCGTGGCATCGCCCTGCGCGAACAGCCCGACCTCGTAGCGCACGCTCGACGTGCCGAGCTTCACGACCCGCAGCCCCGCGTCGACCGACTGCGGAAACACCAGCGGCGCGAAGTAGTTGCACTGCGTCTCGACCACGAGGCCGATCGTCTGCCCGTGCTCGACGTCGAGCACACCGGCGCGGATCAGGTATTCGTTCACGACCGTGTCGAAGTAGCTGTAGTAGACGACGTTGTTCACGTGCCCGTAGACGTCGTTGTCCATCCAGCGGGTCGTGATCGGCAGGAAGTGGCGATAGGCGTCGCGCGGACGCGGTTGCGGCTTGTCGGACATGGCGATGGCGGTCAGGACGAGGGAAGCGAGGTGGACGAAGCGCGGCGGCCGCATGACGCGGTGCGCCGGCAAGACGCGGAACGCCGCGCCGCGATCGCTCGCGGCACGGCGGATGCAACGCTGCGGGCGGGCCGGCCCGTCACTGCCCCGGCCGGTCGACGAACTCGAAATCGAGGCCGCGCGCACGCATCCAGTCGGCGAGCGCGACCCCCGTGCCGGCGCGCCACGGGCGCAGCAGCGGCGGATCGACGAGCTTGTATTCGAGCAGTTCAGGCGACAGCGCGACCGTGCCCGACGCACGCACGTGGTACGCGATGATCAGCTCGTTCTTGCGGATGAATTCGTAGACGCCGACGAGCGACACGTGCTCGGCCTTCAGCGCCGTTTCCTCGAACACCTCGCGCGCGATGCCGTCCTCGGGCGTCTCGCCGTTCTCGAGGAAACCGGTGATCAACGCGAACATGCCTTCGGGCCAGGCCGCGTTGCGCGCGAGCAGGATCTTGCCGTCGAGCTCGACGATCGCGGCGACGACGGGCAGCGGGTTGTTCCAGTGGACATAGCCGCAGCTGTCGTCGGGGCACGCCTGGCGAATGCGGCCGCCTTCATGGTCGGGATCGGCGCGCTCGGTGAGCGGGCTCGCGCAGCGCGGGCAAAAGCGGTAGTCGGCGGTGGTCATCGATGGGGATCTGGCAGGCGCCGGACGGCCGCCAGCCGGCTGCCCGCGCACCCGCTCGGCGCGGGAAAGGCTTCATTCTAGCGAGTTTGCCCGTGCCGCAGACGATCCGTCCCCGTCGATATCAGGGTTGCAGGCGCCCTCGTACGGCGGTCGCCGCGAAGCCGGCCGCGCCCAGCAGCAACGCGGCCACCGCCACCCACAGCGCAGGAGAAAACGACCCGAAGCGCGCGGCCAGCGGTGCCGCGACGAGTGGCCCGAGAATCTGCCCGACCCCGTACGACGCGGTCGCATAGCCCATCAGCCCGGCTGCCCGCTCGCCGTGCAAACGCCGCGCCTCGCGCATCGCGAACAGCGTGATCGCGGTGAACGGCAGGCCGAGCAGCGCACTGCCGACCGAGAAGCCGGCCGCGTTCGGCCACACGATCCCGGCGGCAATGCCGAGCGCCTGCGTCGCGCAGCCGGCCGCCAGCAGCAGCCGGTTGTCCCAGTGCCCGGGCAGCCGCGCGGCGGTGATCGCACCGACGATCAGCGCCGCGCCGAACATCGGCCAGAACAGGTCGGGCCACGGCGAACCGGCCGGCAGCGTGGCGCGCGCGATCACGGGCAGGAACGTCGCGGTGATGATGTAGCCGAAGCCCGGCATGCCGTACAGCACGACGAGCCATGCGGCGTCCGCGCGATGGCTGCGCGGTTGAGCCGGCATCGCCGCGGTTGCGTGCGGCGCGGCGCCACCCGGCGCTCCGGCTTGCGCCGGGGCAACGGCAAACGTGCGCCAGATCGCGACCGACAGCACGGCCGACAGCGCCGAGAAACCGAGCCAGCCCGACGCCGCGCGCTGGCCGACCAGTGCGCTGCCGATCAGCCCCGTCACCACGATACCGACGCCGGGCCCTGCGTAGATCACCCCGCTCCACTCGGGCGCATGCAGCTCGGCCAGCCGCCTCAGCCCCCATTGCGACACGAATACGAACGTCCATGCACTGACGACGCCCGCGACGAAGCGCACCGCGAGCCACACCGGCAACAGATGGCCGACGCCCATCGCGGCGGTGAGCAGCACGGTGGCCACGAGCCCGAAGCGCACCATTCGCGCGGGCGCAATGCGCACCGCCGCGCAACTGACCGCGCCGACGAAGTAGCCCGCGTAGTTCGCCGAGGCGAGCCAGCCGCCGGCCTTCAGGCCGATCGAGCCGTCCGAGAGCATCAGCGGCAATAAGGGCGTGAACGCAAAGCGGCCGACGCCGAGCACGACCGCGAGGCCGACCATGCAGGCCAGTGCCGCCGTGCGGGCGCGGCGGTCGGCATCATCGACGGGAGGCGCGCCGGCGGCGGCGGTCGGGGCATCGGAGCGGGACATGGCGGCATGAGCCGGCGTTCAACGCGCCAGCCGGATCGGAAATTGGAATGCTGCCATCCTAGCTTGACCAAACGTTCTCGAAAAATGAATAATTAAGAATCCACTCATCGCTCGGAGAGAATCATGGATCTGGCGGCGCTGGCGATTTTCCGGGCCGTGGTGCGCGAGAACGGCGTGACGCGCGCGGCGGCCAAGCTCAATCGCGTGCAGTCGAACGTCACGACGCGCATCAAGCAGCTCGAGGAAGAACTCGGCGCGGCGCTGTTCGTGCGCGACGGCCGCCGGCTGGTGCTGACGCCGGCCGGGCACACGCTGCTGCCGTATGCGGAGCGCCTGCTCGCGCTCGCCGACGAGGCGCGCGACGCGGTGCGCGAGGACACGCCGCGCGGGCGGCTGCGGCTCGGCACGATGGAGAGCACGGCCGCCAGCCGCCTGCCGACCGTGCTCGCGCGCTATCACCACGCGTGGCCCGACGTGTCGCTCGAACTGCTGACGGGCACGACCGGCTGGCTGATCGACCGTGTGCGCGACTTCGAGATCGACGCCGCGCTGTTCGCCCGCCCGCCCGCGCCGAACATGCTGCCCGACACGTTCGAGACGGTGCCGGTCTTCCGTGAGGACCTGGTGCTGCTCACCCCGCGCGGCCATCCGCCGGTGCGCACGCCGCGCGACGTGATCCTGCCGACACTGATCGCATTCGAACGCGGCTGCTCGTATCGCAAGTACGTCGAGCAGTGGTACGCCGCGCACGGCGTCAAACCGGCGCGCGTGCTCGAACTCGGGTCGTATCACGCGATCGTCGCGTGCGTCGCAGCGGGTGCCGGCGTCGCGGTCGCGCCGCGTTCGGTGCTCGACCTGCAGCCGGAAACCGGCAACGTCGCCGCGCACGCGATCCCCGAACTGGAAGGCATCGACACGCTGCTCGCGTGGCGTCAGGGTTATGCATCGGCGGCATTGGCCGCGTTGCGCGAGGCGCTCACCGAGCCCGCGCGGCAGCCGGACGGGGCAACGAAGCCGTCGGACACCGTACCGGCCTGAATCGCCGGGCGGCCGGCACGCGTTGTGCCGGCGTACCAACAAAAAGACCCGACCGGCACATGCCGATCGGGTCTTCCTCATTTCAAGCGATGCCGCCACGAGACGACATCGCATCGGTCGCGACGATCAGAGCCGCTCTTCGACCCAGCCCTTCACGCCAGCCAGCGCGCCCGGCAGGTTCGCCGGCTCGGTGCCGCCAGCCTGCGCCATGTCCGGACGGCCACCGCCCTTGCCGCCGACCTGCTGCGCGACGAAGTTCACGAGTTCGCCGGCCTTGACCTTCTTGCTCGCGTCCGGCGTGACGCCCGCGATCAGGCTGACCTTGCCGCCTTCGACGGCCGCCAGCACGATCGCCGCGCTCTTCAGCTTGTCCTTCAGCTTGTCGACCGTTTCGCGCAACGTCTTCGCGTCGGCGCCATCGAGCGTCGCGGCCAGCACGAACACGCCGCCGATTTCGATGGCCTGCTGCGCGAGCTCGTCGCCCTGGCTCGATGCGAGCTTCGACTTCAGCGCGCCCAGTTCCTTCTCGAGCGACTTCACCTGGTCCTGCACCTGCGCGATACGCTGCGTGAGCTCCGACGGCTGCGCCTTCAGCGCAGCCGCGGCTTCGTTCACGCGGGCGTCGAGTTCCTGCACGTAGCGCACCGCGTTGTCGCCGGTGATCGCCTCGACACGGCGGATGCCGGCCGCGACGCCGCCTTCGACGACGATCTTGAAGAAGCCGATGTCGCCGCTGCGGCTCACGTGCGTGCCGCCGCACAGTTCGCGCGAGAAGCCGAGGTCGAGCACGCGCACTTCATCGCCGTACTTCTCGCCGAACAGCGCCATCGCGCCGCCCTTCACCGCTTCGTCGTACGGCATCACGCGCACGATGCCCGGCGCGTTGGCCAGGATCTCGTTGTTGACGATCTGCTCGACGCGACGGATTTCGTCGTCGGTCATCGGTGCGTTGTGCGCGAAGTCGAAGCGGGTCTTTTCCGCGTCGACCAGCGAACCCTTCTGCTGCACGTGCGCGCCGAGCACTTCGCGCAGCGCCTTGTGCATCAGGTGGGTGGCCGAGTGGTTGCGCTGCGTGCGTGCGCGGCGATGCGCGTCGATTTCCGCGCGCAGCACGTCGCCGACCTTCAGCGTGCCTTGTTCCAGCGTGCCGTGGTGGCCGATCACGTCGGCCTGCACCTTCAGCGTGTCGGCCACCGCGAAGCGCGTCGCGGCGTTCGCGAGCACGCCCTGGTCGCCGACCTGGCCGCCCGATTCCGCGTAGAACGGCGTGTGGTCGAGCACGACGACCGCGTCCTGGCCGGTCTTCACTTCGTTGACCGACGAACCGTCGACGTACAGCGCGACGATCTTCGCGTCGTCGAACGCGATTTCTTCATAGCCGTGGAAGGTGGTCTTCGCGCCCGAGTATTCGAGGCCCTGCGTGGCCTTGAACTTGCCGGCCGCACGCGCCTGTTCGCGCTGGCGCGCCATCGCGTCGTCGAACGCCGGTTCGTCGACCGTCATCCCGCGCTCGCGGCACACGTCGGCCGTGAGGTCGAGCGGGAAGCCGTAGGTGTCGTGCAGCTTGAACGCGAGCTCGCCGTCGAGCACCTTGCCGCCCTTCGCTTCGACGTCGGCCAGCGCGGCTTCGAGGATCGACATGCCGTGCTCGATCGTCTCGAAGAAGCGCTCTTCTTCCTGGCGCAGCACGTCGGTCACGCGCTGTTCGGCTTCCTTCAGCTCCGGATACGCGACGCCCATCTCGGCGACGAGGTCGGCCACCAGCTTGTGGAAGAACGCGCCCTTGCGGCCGAGCTTGTAGCCGTGGCGGATCGCGCGGCGCACGATGCGGCGCAGCACGTAGCCGCGGCCTTCGTTGCCGGGAATCACGCCGTCGACGATCAGGAACGAGCACGCGCGGATGTGATCGGCGATCACCTTCAGCGAGTTGTTCGTGAGGTCGCTGATTTCGGTCACGCGCGCGGCGGCCTTGATCAGGTTCTGGAACAGGTCGATCTCGTAGTTGCTGTGCACGTGCTGCAGCACCGCGGCGAGACGCTCGAGGCCCATGCCGGTGTCGACCGACTGCTTCGGCAGGCGCGTCATGTTGCCCTGCGCGTCGCGGTTGAACTGCATGAACACGAGGTTCCAGATCTCGATGTAGCGATCGCCGTCTTCTTCAGGCGATCCCGGCGGGCCGCCCCACACGTCCGGGCCGTGATCGTAGAAGATTTCCGTGCACGGGCCGCACGGGCCCGTGTCGCCCATCGTCCAGAAGTTGTCCGACGCGTAGCGCGCGCCCTTGTTGTCGCCGATGCGGATGATGCGCTCGGTCGGCACGCCGACTTCCTTCGCCCAGATGTCGTACGCTTCGTCGTCTTCCTGGTAGACCGTGACCCACAGCTTTTCCTTCGGCAGCTGGTAGACCGTGGTCAGCAGTTCCCACGCGAACTTGATCGCGTCGTGCTTGAAGTAGTCGCCGAACGAGAAGTTGCCGAGCATCTCGAAGAACGTGTGGTGGCGCGCCGTGTAGCCGACGTTCTCGAGGTCGTTGTGCTTGCCGCCCGCGCGCACGCTGCGCTGCGCCGTCGTGGCGCGCGAGTACGGGCGCGGATCCGTGCCGAGGAACACGTCCTTGAACTGGACCATGCCCGAGTTCGTGAACATCAGCGTGGGGTCGTTACCGGGCACGAGGCTCGACGAGCGGACGATCGTGTGGCCCTTCGATTCGAAGAATTTGAGGAATTTCTCGCGGATTTCGGCAGCTTTCATGGCGTGCGGGGACAGTCTGGCAAAGACGGCTTCAAACGCCGGCGCCCTTGGCGGGGCGCGCGGCGGCATGGATTCGGAAACGATCGATTATACGGGATCGGGGCCGGCTTCCGGGCAAAGCGCCGGCAAAGCGGCTCGGCCCTCCCGCCGGCCCGGCTGGGCCACTCGCGCGGCCAATTCGCCTTAAGATGCTCGGCATGCCAACCGGCCTTGCCCGACAGGGCCAGCCATGAAAGGAGACGATTCGACGATGGGTGCCCTGAGCCATATCCGCGTGCTGGACCTCACCCGCGTGCTCGCGGGCCCGTGGTGCGCACAGACGCTTGCCGATTTCGGCGCGGACGTGATCAAGGTCGAGCGCCCCGGCGCCGGCGACGACACGCGCCACTGGGGGCCGCCGTACCTGAAGGACGCGGACGGCGCGGATACCGCCGAGGCCGCGTACTACCTCGCGGCAAACCGCAACAAGCGCTCGGTGACGGTCGACATCGCGACGCCCGAGGGCCAGCAGATCGTGCGCGAACTCGCCGCGCAGAGCGACGTCGTGCTCGAGAACTACAAGGTCGGCCAGTTGAAGAAATACGGGCTCGATTACGAGTCGCTGCGCGCGGTGAAACCCGACCTCGTCTACTGCTCGGTCACCGGCTTCGGCCAGACGGGCCCGTACGCGCACCGCGCGGGCTACGACTTCATCATCCAGGGGATCGGCGGCTTCATGAGCATCACCGGCGAGCGCGACGGCGAGCCGGGCGGCGGCCCGCAGAAGGCAGGGGTCGCGATCGCCGACCTCGCGACCGGCCTCTACTCGACGATCGCGGTGCTCGCCGCGCTCGCGCACCGCGACCGGACCGGCGAAGGCCAGTACATCGACATGGCGCTGCTCGACGTGCAGGTCGCGCTGCTCGCGAACATGAACACCAACTTCCTCGCGAGCGGCAAGCCGCCGGTGCGCTGGGGCAATGCGCATCCGAACATCGTGCCGTACCAGACGTTCCAGACGCGCGACGGGTGGATCATCGTCGCGGTCGGCAACGACGGGCAGTTCCGCAAGTTCGTCGAGGCCGGCGGACAACCCGAGCTGGCCGACGACGAGCGCTTCGCGACGAATCCGTCGCGCGTACGCCACCGCGACACGCTGGTGCCGATCCTCGCGGAGATGGTGAAGGCGCGCGACAAGGCCGACTGGATCGGTGCGCTCGAAGCGGCCGGCGTGCCGTGCGGGCCGATCAACGATCTCGACGAGGTGTTCGACAACGAGCAGGTCGTCGCGCGCGGGATGCAGGTGTCGCTGCCGCACCCGTGCGGCGCGGACGCGAAGCTCGTGCGCAACCCGATCCGGATGAGCGCGACCCCGCCCGACGCACGCACGGCCCCGCCGCTGCTCGGCGCACAGACCGACGACGTGCTGCGCGACATGCTCGGCTACGACGACGCGAAGATCGCCAGATTGCGGGCGAAACAGGCGATCTGAGCGGCGAGCCGGACGGATTGCGTCCGGTTCGACCGGTCGCGGGGAAGAAGGCGGCTACGGCCGCCCTCTTTCGTGCGCCCGGTTCTCGCGATCGAGCGCGTCGAGCCAGCCGCGCGCGTCGGGCCAGTCGCCGAGCCCGCTGTCCGCATTGATGTGGCCGCGCGGGCCGATCTCGTGCAATGCGCTCCCCCATGCGTTCGCGCAGGTGCGGGCGAACGCGAGCGAGCCGTACGGATCGTCGCTGCTTGCCGCGACGCAGGTCGGAAACGGCAGCCGTTCGTACGGCACGGGCCCGAAGCCATGCGCATCGGCCGGAAACGCGGGGCCGGCCGGATCGGGCAGCGCGACGAGCAGCGCGCCGCGCACTTTCGCGAGCGCGGCCGGGCGCGCATAGCGCGTCGCCCACCACGCGGTGGTCAGCGTGCCGAGGCTGTGCGCGGCGATCAGCACCGGCCCGGGCGCGGCCTCGACCGCGCGGTCGAGCGCGAGACACCAGCCGTTGCGGAACGCACGCTCCCAGTCGGGCATCGCGATACGCACGAAGCGCGCGTCGGCGCGCTCCCAGCGGCTTTGCCAGTGGAGCGGGCCCGAGTTGGCATAACCCGGCAGGACGAAAACGGGGGAATGGCTCATGGAAGGCGGCGTCGACGCATGGAGTCGTAATGGAATGTCGACGCAGTGTCGCACACCCTCTCCTCCCTGATGCCGCCTGTCTGAAACCGGAAGGATGTGCGTGGGGTCGGGACGCATTCGGAACCGCGTCGCGACCGGACGGCGAGCCGCCTGGCAGGCGGCTCGCGTCATGTCATTGGTCAGCGCACGTTCGCGCCGACGATACCGCCCGCCGCGGCGCCCGCGACCGTGCCGAGCGGGCCGCCCGTCACCAGGTAGCCGAGCGCGCCGCCCGCGGCCGCGCCGATACCGGCATTACGCTGCGTATGCGTCATCGCGCATGCGCCGAGTTGCGACAGGGCCGCGACGATCACGGCGGTACGAACGATAAACGTGGTCTTCTTCATCATGATTTTTAGTTTCCTCCCGCCACGCGGTAACCCGAACGGCGGCATTGAATCGGTGAAGCCATCATAGGCAACGCCAAACGGCCCGGGCAATCCGATTTACGTCGTGTTACAGCCGACACAATATCGAGATAATCGGTCGAAACCCGCGTCTGCCATGCCGCAAGCCGCGCGGGACGGACCCCGGTCAGGTAGAATCACGGGATTAAACCGGCGCGACGCGCCGACACAACCTGACGCCATCCGCATGAGCACCGAACGCAACGACGCCCCCGCGGCTTCCAATTTCATCCGCAACATCATCGACGACGACAACCGCACCGGCAAATGGAGCGGCCGCGTCGAGACGCGCTTCCCGCCCGAGCCGAACGGCTATCTGCACATCGGCCACGCGAAGAGCATCTGCCTGAACTTCAGCGTCGCGCGCGACTACGGCGGCGTGTGCCACCTGCGCTTCGACGACACGAACCCGGAAAAGGAAAGCGTCGAGTACGTCGACTCGATCGTCGACGCGGTGCGCTGGCTCGGCTTCGACTGGCGCAAGGACGCGGTCGATCACCAGTACTTCGCGAGCGACTACTACGACAAGCTGTACGAGTTCGCCGAGCTGCTGATCCAGCGCGGCAAGGCGTATGTCGACAGCCAGAGCGCCGATGAAATGCGCGCGAACCGCGGCTCGCTGACGGAAGGCGGCAAGCCGTCGCCGTTCCGCGAACGCACGCCGGCAGAAAACCTCGACCTGTTCCGCCGCATGAAGGCCGGCGAGTTCAAGGAAGGCGAGCACGTGCTGCGCGCGAAGATCGACATGGCTTCGCCGAACATGAACATGCGCGACCCGGTGATCTACCGGATCCGCTATGCGCACCACTACCGCACCGGCGACGCGTGGTGCGTGTACCCGATGTACGACTACACGCACTGCATCTCGGACGCGCTCGAAGGCATCACGCATTCGCTGTGCACGCTCGAGTTCGAGGATCACCGCCCGCTGTACGACTGGGTGCTGAACGAACTCGCGGAAGCCGGCATGTTCACGCGCCCGCTGCCGCAACAGATCGAATTCTCGCGGCTGAACCTCACGTACGCGATCACCAGCAAGCGCAAGCTGCTGCAGCTCGTCACCGAAGGCCACGTCGACGGCTGGGACGACCCGCGGATGCCGACGATCGTCGGCGTGCGCCGCCGCGGCTTCACGCCGGAGAGCATCCACCTGTTCTGCGAGCGCATCGGCGTGACGAAGATCGACTCGTGGATCGACATGAGCATCTTCGAAGGCGCGCTGCGCGACGACCTCGACGACAAGGCCGCGCGTACCGTCGCGGTGCTCGATCCGCTGAAGCTCGTGATCGACAACTATCCGGAAGATCTCGAAGAGGCGTGCACGGCCCCCGTGCACCCGCATCATCCGGAACGCGGCGTGCGCACGTTCCCGATCTCGCGCGAGCTGTGGATCGAGCGCGAGGACTTCGTCGAAAACCCGCCGAAGGGCTATTTCCGCCTGTTCCCGGGCAACAAGGTGCGCCTGCGCTACGGCTACGTGATCGAATGCACGGGCTTCGACAAGGACGCCGACGGCAACGTGACGGCCGTGCACTGCAACTACTTCCCGGACAGCAAGTCGGGCACCGAAGGCGCGAACACGTACAAGGTCAAGGGCAACATTCACTGGGTCAGCGCGAAGCATGCGCAACCGGCTGAAGTGCGGATCTACGACCGCCTGTTCAAGGAGCCGCATCCGGACGCGGGCGGCGCGAACTTCCTCGAGGCGCTGAACCCCGATTCGAAGAAGATCGTGCACGCGTACGTCGAGCCGGGCAAGGGCGACATCGCACCGGAAACGCGCCTGCAGTTCGAGCGCCACGGCTACTTTGTTGCCGATCGTGTCGATTCGAAGCCGGGCAAGCCGGTGTTCAACCGGATCGTCGGGCTGCGCGACAGCTGGGGCAAGCCGGCGTAACGGCATGCTGCTCACCGCAATAAAAACCGGCCTTCGTGGCCGGTTTTTTTATTGATGTATCTACCCGCGACGATTCCGCCTCGTTCATTTAACCTGCCCAGGTCACGCCGCTCCGCGAAGCAATCAACGTTGCGCCGCACGTGGTTGTATCGCCGTCGCGAACGGGGGCTTTCCCGTTGGACTGCATGCCGCTTCCGGAAGCCTGAAGCAAAACCGGGCCGTGTATCGGACATTGCAGTGTGTCGCCATGGCCGGCGACGGGAATACCGTTGGCCGTCAAACCAGTTGTTGCCGTTTGCACGGCACCACCATGGCTGCTGGTGTCACCCAGAACAATCAAGGGGCGGGTCATCATTACACCTCGCGTAGATTCGTGTAGTTACCGGATGCCTGGTCGTCACTTGCTTCTGCTGAAGCACCGCCCTTCTCGCCGGACCGCAACACCTTGTTGCGAGGCTTGCGTGGCCGGCGAGGTTTAGGCTTCGCCACGGGCGGCGGCGGCCAGTCGGCGGCCGTGGACAGCGGAGGCACCGGTTTTCCGGGTAGGCCCGCTTCGCGGATGACGCGTGGCCACCGTGGCTCCCAGCCCAGCAACAGCGAAATCCAATGCAAGGTGGCGTGGAGGAGCATCACCGGTGAAAGCAGCACCGTCCATAGCAGCACGCTACGCTTCAATCCTCCGCGCCAAAACGGTTTGAAGAAACTCCACGGCGCCTGCAGCGACAGCCAGGGCCATGGCACCTTGCCGAGCAGTTTCTTTGGTCGCGGCACCGACTGGGGTCCCTCCTCCATGTAGCGGCGAATGAACTCCCACAAGTTGACGATATCGCTCGTTCCGTTCGCCACTTTGCCGACGAGCATGATGTGGAAATACGGCAAGCCCGTCATGTCGTTGGTCCAGGCCAACATCAGTTGCGTGCCGGTTCCGCGCCATTCGGGAAGACCCACCGCGGGTTCGGGCGAGACCTGATCCCAGGCCAAGGTGGCCCGGCCACCGGCATAGCCGGGGCGATGCAGATACACCTGTCGAGTCACCCGATTAAAGCGGATAAGCAGACGGCGCTGGACGAAGTTTTCCAGCCGGATGAAGCGCCAGAGAAATTTGCGCACCGCCAAGCAAACTCCTAGTGCAATCATTCCGATGATGACTGGATCTATATAGTCCATCGTTGTTGCGACTCTGCCCACCCCGAAGTGACGATGGGTAAACCATACCGTACCCATCTCAATGCTCAACGAACCCAGCATCCAAATCATGAATCCAATGATTAGCGTGAATACGGTTATCACACCGCGCCGCTCCTGCATCCCTCCCGCATAGAGCTCGATGTAGGCATCATTGAAAGCATAAACAGATCCGTCCGCACACGGACACTCACTCACCCGATCATGAATACCAGGGAGCGATTTACCTCCTTTCTCTCGATCTGCTTTTTCTTTTTTGAGCGCGCGAGCCATATTGGCTTCCAGTTCACCACGCTCCCTGGGATCATTCTGTATCGCCCAAATTCCACGTTCTATGAAGTACATATTTCCCCGCGTCACATCCCTCAGATAGAGCAGCCTGCTCCTTTTTTCCGATTGGTTCCGCGTGTCGAATTCGTTCCCGCATGCTCACGCACTTATCCTCACCGCACCGACGTGAACCTGATCTCGCTTTTCGGGTGAACGCCTTGAAGTTAGACATCCGGTGGTTTGCCGTCACCGGCCGGTGCGGTCGACACGGATGCCTTCGCGACATCGTCGGTGTTCGTGGCTTTGCGAGACTTGCGTGGCCGGCGAGGTTTAGGCTTCGCCACGGGCGGTGGCGGCCAGTCAGCGGCAGTGGACAGCGGAGGCACCGGTTTTCCGGGTAGGCCCGCTTCGCGGATGATGCGTGGCCACCGTGGCTCCCAACCCAGCAGCAGTGAAATCCAATGCAAGGTGGCGTGGAGGAGCATCACCGGCAAGAGCAGCACCGTCCATAGCAGTACGCCACGCGTCAATCCTCCGCGCCAAAACGGTTTGAAGAAACTCCACGGCGCCTGCAGCGACAGCCAGGGCCACGGCACCTTGCCGAGCAGTTTCTTCGGTCGCGGCACCGACTGCGGTCCCTCCTCCATGTAGCGGCGAATGAACTCCCACAGGTTGACGATATCGCTCGTTCCGTTCGCCACTTTGCCGACGAGCATGATGTGGAAATACGGCAAGCCCGTCATGTCGTTGGTCCAGGCTAGCATCAGCTGGGTGCCGGTTCCTCGCCATTCGGGAAGGCCCACCGCGGGCTCCGGGGAGACCTGATCCCAAGCCAAGGTAGCAAGGCCACCCGCATAGCCGGGGCGATGCAGGTACACCTGTCGAGTCACCCGATTGAAGCGGATAAGCAGACGGCGTTGGACGAAGTTTTCCAGTCGAATGAAGCGCCAGAGGTATTTGTACACTACCCATAAAATTCCAATCACAAGCAATCCAATTATTATAGAAGCTATATAGTCCATGACTACGGCTGGCGTTCCTAACCAGTAATGGACGCCTGTAAACCAAACCGTACCCAGCCCTATAGCTAGTGATCCGAATATCCAGACTATAGAAATCAGCATCATGGTCAGAATTGTGATGGAGCCCCGCTTGTCCTGTAGCGCACCCGCATATAGTTCGATGTAGATGTCATTAAAGGCGTAAATGGAACCATCTGCACACGGAAACTCACTTACCCGGTCATTAATTCCCGGAAGTGATTCCCCCCCTTCATCTCTTTCCATTTTTTCTTTTTTGAGCGCACGAGCCATATTGGCTTCCAGTTCACCACGCTCTCTGGGATCATTCTGTATCGCCCAGATTCCGCGTTCTATGAAATACATCTACTTCACCGTATTGAAAGCTTGATATAAGCCAATCAATTCTTTTTCTTCATTTTCGAATGGCTTCCAAAATCTGTTCGAACCACGTTTACCGAAGCAACTGTGCGTACACCAACTCTCCATCTCGTCTGGCGTGATAGCCCAGATGGCAACTGCTACAAGGACGCCAATGGCGGTCGCCCAGCCAAGTGCCAACCCCAGCATGGCGGCCACTTCAGGAACGGCCAGTGCCGCTGACCAGCGAATTAACGGGGGAAGTACCAAGCGCAAGAGGGTGCGCTGAGTGTTCTGTAGAAGCCAACGCAGGTAGGCACCAGAGGCGGACAACGATAGCATTGAGGCTAAGGTTGTAATTGCTGCTGACACAATTGCTTGACCGGTATACGCAAAGCCAAGGCTGTAATGCTTTTGCTGCAGTGCTGACTTTGCATCTACTGCTGCCAGCACGGTGGATATCCCTCCCCCCACCGTAGCAAGCAGGCCCCCAAACAACTTCAACCCGCCCAACGCAATCGAAGCCCCCCGCCCCACGACGGTAGAAGGCGCATACCGCGCCGCCACCGACTCGATTCCGGTTGCCGCCAGTTCGAACCCCGCTGCCGCGGTTACCAATCCGGCCGCTGTCAATTCCGCGTACTCCTTGCTCCCCTTGTCAGAGCCAGCGGCTTTGGTCAGCAGGGCAATCGACTCGACGAGCGCAACGATGACGCCTGCGCGAACCTTATAGAACTCGCCGCTTCCGCCGTTCTGGAATTCGTTGGCCAATGTATTGCGTACGCCGGCGATGTGCGAGTTCACCTGACCTGCCACCCGTGCTTCGCTGGCGGTTTGGCCTGCCGCAGCCAGTTGCTCCAGGCGCAGGCGCGTGACGCTTCGCCCCAAATTGGCATGGATGAACCCCAACATGGGAACCAGCAGATTGCGATCGGCGGCATTGTGGGGGAAAAGCTTGAACAGGTATTGATGCGCCTGGGCGAACAGCGTGAGCGAACGGCTTAGTCGGTCCGCGCCGAACCACGGGTGCGTGCCCGCCACCATCGCAGCCTCGACCGCGGCGTCGGCCTTGCCCAGAAGATCGGCTACGTTTTTGAAGCGATCATTCTGGGCGCTCAGCACGGCCGTCATGTTCTCTACCGTCAGGCCATCGCCTGACTGCGCCTTGGCCTGCGCCAACGCGAGCCTGGCTGCTTCCTCGATCTGCGTCTGGTTCCGAGTCAGCGCACGCCACGCGAGGTTGTCCTTACCGATAGCAATGTCCGACCACCAGGAAGCCAACTTGGCCGCGCCGCTATCGCAGCCGTTCATCCCGACCAGGCACAGTCCAATCTGTTCCGCGAAGGCCTGCCCCCATACCGGATCGCTACGGTCGTAGAGGTCAAGCGCCTCTGCGAGCAGGCCACTGCGCAGCCAGGCCTGATGGTCCGGTTCGCGCTTGTCCATCTCCTGCTGCGCCAACTTGTCGCGACGGGCGAATTCTTTCTGAACGGTGGCCTTTGCACCGTCCCAATCCAGGAGAACCTGGTAACGGTCGAAGGCGTGCGGGGCCTCCTTTTCCGCACGCTGGCGCACCCGTGCCGGGTCGTAGCGCCGCTCCATCTCCTTGAGGTCCTGGGGATTGAACCCGAACCGCGCTTTCATGCGCAAGTCACTGTGCCGAGCACGGCGCAGCTTGGCCTCCGCATCCAGCCCGGCATTTTCGATGTAACCGCGCTGCATGGCCTCCTTGATGTTGTCCAGCGCTTCAGCGACTGCGTGGCGGCGCTCGTTGGTGATCCCCTGCTCGTCCGCCAGTTGCAGCCATGAGCGGTTGATTTCGATCGCGTCGTTGCGCCACGCGTTCAGTTCCTGAACAACGCCGACCGGGTCATACAGCACCACGGCAACGCCGGCATTCTTCTTCAACGTATCCCGCGTGCTCTTGTAGATCGCCGTTACTTCTTCGGCGGAGCCACCGGGCTTCAATGCGCTGCGAAACGGCGGGAACGCCTGACTTTCCAGCACCCTCTTGGCACCAGCGTTGTTACCTACGCGTAGTTCCGCCACAACGGTGTCGAGATCCTGCGGGTTCACCACGTCCTCGAAATGCGCGCAGCTTTGAGTGAGCGTACGCAAATCGAACTTCTGCAGACGGTTGCGATACAGGGCGACGTCGCGATAGCGGTCGACCTTCGCCGGGCTCAAGGGATCAGGGGTGAAGAGGATTCGCGCTTCGTCGATATCCTCGGGATCGCCGACGGTCAGTGTCCAGCCACCCAGGTTCTGGATGCCGCCCACGGGCACGCCCGGATCATACGGCCATACCGGCTGTAGCAACCCGCTGTCACACACCCGGTAGGTGGCCTCACAGGTGTAGCCTTTGCCGCGGCGCTGGACGAACAGGTAGATGTAGCCTTCGCGCACGCTGCGTACCGCATATCGGCTGTCAGATAGCTTGACCTGGAGCTTCTTGCCCAAGTGAGCTGGCAACGATGGCGTCAGATGTTCGACACTGGCCTTTTCGTTGCCGGATATCACGCCATAACGCAACGGCAGAATGGCGAGCGTGCGTTTGCAACTGACGCACGGACTAGGCGCTTCGTTACTGCGCGTTCGATCGGCCGAATCGCGACTGATGCCAAGCAGATCAGTCAAGGAATAGGTCGGTTTGGGCATCGATATTCTCTCGTTGTCGGGCTACGCCTGCTGCCGGCGACAAGCCAGATACAGGTCCCCAAGACGACCTTTGCCAGTTGCCGCCGCGCGGACGGCGAGCTGCCAGCAGCGGTCCCCCTCTCTGCGCTCCGGGCCCTGAGCCAGTGCAAGGAAGACGTAGTCGTAAAAGTCGTCGTGCCTGGATAGGCCCGCTTCGCGCGCATGGACAAGAAGCACTTCTATACGGGCCAGACGTATTCCTCTGCACGGGTTGTCGAGCAACTCCGGCGTTCTCGCTTCAACCGCCTGTAGCAAGCGGTGCGGCAATGGATCGCCTGTCAGGGCCTGCCAGAGCGCCTCGTCAATCATGAGTGATGACAGAGGGTTGGCATGAGTGGCGGCCAACCCCGGAATCCGTCCCCAGCGTTGAACCTGCGTGTCGGCCCGGGGAACCCACCAGGAGGCGATAGGCGCCATGAATTCGCGCCACCAGTTCCGTGGAGCTTGCCGGTACAGGACGGGCAA
Organism: Burkholderia sp. Ac-20349; assembly: GCF_017104865.1. NCBI lineage: Bacteria > Pseudomonadati > Pseudomonadota > Betaproteobacteria > Burkholderiales > Burkholderiaceae > Burkholderia > Burkholderia sp. Ac-20349. The sequence continues at coordinate 23,282 of NZ_JAAGPM010000071.1, read as the reverse complement.
TACCCAGGGGTCGTAATAACGCAGCAGGTAGTTCTCGCCATCCGGGCCATAAGCGATGGTGGCCTGTGCCAGATGCTCAACGAGCCGTTCGGGAGACACCGTGCTGACTATCCAGCCATGCAATGCGTTGCGAAGTCCGCTGTCGAATGCTCCGCCGAGGCTGTGGTGCCCTCGATAGTCGGCGGTATCTGCAGCAAGCAAGAGGGGGCTGTAGGGACGTAGTGCGTGCCAAGCAGGATCTTGCAGCAACGGATAGGTATTTCCCGCGAATCGGGTACGCACGGCACTTCGAAGCTCGTCATCGAGTTCTGCCATGTCGCTCACGGCGACTAGATGGGCGGTCGGCCCAAGTGCCCTCACCTGTTCCAGCAGTTCGTCTTCGAGCGTTCTCACAGTTTCACCAATGCCTGATGCTCGGCAGCCGCCTTCAGCCAGCAACCGACGCAGACCGGTTCGCCAGTGTTCGGCACGCCAGCGAGAGCCACCGGTGCCCCGCCGCCTCCGCTGGACAGGTCGATAGCGCCAGCCTTGTAGCTGACCGCAGCGCCGTTGAATCTGAGCCCCCCGGCATCGAGTGTGAGAACACCGCCCGGCGTGCTCCAGCAAATGGAGTCGGCGGAACACTCGTAGTGTTTCGTGCGATTCCTGATTGCCTCCGTTGCCTGTAATTGATGATGGCCTTGAACGGACAGTTCGACGTGGCCTCCCACACTGGCCGTGTGGTTCGCTGCGATCTTGTCAACACGGCTGTTGCCGACTTCCTCGACGCGGTCCTGCGTGATCGAGATCTGCTGGGTGCGTTTGATGACCAGAGTCTGGTCGTTCCCGACGGTAATCAGTTGGTCGTGCCCGATGTCGGTACGGTCATCGTTGGCGACGGTGTCGTGGCGGTTCTTGCCAACTTTGAGAAACTCGTCACGTGTGACGTTTTCGCTGCGGTCATGACCGACGAAGGTCGTCTCGTCATGGTTGACGTGAATGTTCTGATCGCGCTGCGCGTGGACATAAATTTCCTCTTGTCCTGCTTCGTCCTCGAAACGCAGCTCGTTGAAACCTTCGCCCTTGTGCGTCTGGCTCTTGATCGTCATCCGCGTCTTGTGTCGCGGCAGTTCGTACGGTGGCAACTGCAGGCGGTTGTAGGTGCGTCCAGTGATGACCGGTTGGTCCGGATCGCCGTCGAAGAAGTCGACGATCACCTCCTGTCCGATGCGCGGGATCGCCATGTGTCCCCACAGTGCCCCCGCCCAGTTCTGCGCGACGCGGATCCAGCACGAGCTGTGCTCGTCATGGCGGCCCTGGCGATCCCACGGGAACTGCGCCTTCACTCGGCCATACTCGTCGGTGTAGATCTCTTCACCCTCCGGGCCCACGACCACCGCCGGCTGTGGGCCATCGATGCGCGGGTGCGGCAGCGGTTCAGCGCGCCATTCGGCATCATCCGGCACCAGTACCGCTTCGTAGCTGTAGTACGTGCCGTGTTGTGCGTCGGCGCTTTCTTCCGCCTGACTGGTGTGTTGCTTGCCGTGATGCACCAGGCTCACCGGACGCCAGCTGCGGTTCATGTCCTCGCGCGGGTGGCCCCTGAGCGCGAAGGCGACGCCCGGTTGCAAGCGCGCGTCGTCACCGCTGACAAACGCCACACGTGCATCGCGCCGGTGGCCGCGCAAACGATCGTGGGTAAACGCCTTGCCGCTGGCTTCGTGTTTATATCGTCCCGGGTAGTCATAGCGCGCGTAGCTCTGGCCCTGATGATCGAGATCGGTGCCGTCACGCGGGTACTCGTGGTTGAAGCGCGGATTCTTGAACGTGTAGTCGCGTTGTACCTGGCGCGCGGTACGCACGCTCTCGGTGTAAGCGAAGGTCCGTAGACTGGGTTGTGGCTGATCGCCGCCCGGCGTCGGGTTGTAGATCACCGGCTCGCCGTCGAGACGACCGAAGATGAACAGCCGATCGCAGTGAATCAACCGGTGCCCCTCTTTGCCGTGCTGGAACGCGTAGAAGAAGCCTTCCTCGCGCAGGATGCGTTCGACGAAGTCGTAGTCAGTATCACCGGCCTGCACGCAATACTCGCGGGTGAGGTGTTCGTTGGTGGCGCGTTGCTCGTAGTCCATCGTCAGGCCATGGGCCTTGAGAACGGCGACTGCGATTTCGGTCACGCTGAGCGTCTGGAAGATCCGCCAGTCGGACGAGAGCTTGAGGCGTGCGAGGCGCGGCTCGACCACGGCCGAGTAGCGGGTACGGCGAAAGCCGGTATCGCCCTGAACGAACGACGAAACCGCGCCGTGCACGTAGCGTACGGGCTGCCCACCCTGCCAGATCGTGAGCAGGCCGTTGCGGTCGAGTATCTGACCGAAGTCGATAGCCGGGTTGGCGCTGGCCAGCTCAACCTGCAAGCGGAAAGTCTCGGACAACCCCTCATGCAGCGTGAACTCGACGACCTCGAACGACTCGTCGCCGACGGCGAAGGTAAAGGACAACCGGGTTGGTTGCAGCATTGCGATAGTTCTCCGAACCGAAGACACGCAACCATGCGTATCTCCTCACGTCGGTGCGTCATGTGTGCGACCGCTGATTCCAGCCGTGCACGATGACGAGCGATGTGACAGTGCAGTATGAAACCTAGGGTGCTCGCTGGAGCGCCATGGGTTCTCTAAAGCAAGAGGTTCGCCACTGGGGCTTTGAATGTCTATCAGACGCGTCTGAAATTCCACGGCAATATGGCCCGCCAATGGCGTGGGGCCAACATTGGGCCGCCTGCCACCAGGCGTGATATCAGCCCATGCACCGCGCGCTTTGCATGCATCCATCAATGGAGGGATCTGTTGATACTCAGATCTCTCATTGGAACGCCGTTGAGCGCGAGAGGAACTTTCTGATCGAGCCGCTCACGAGAGCGCGTGCATTCTCCCCGCGCATGTGGATGCTTTATTTGATTCGCTGCCGATTACAGACAGGATGAAACGCGTTGCTTGACGAATGCGCGCGATGTCCCTTGCGACGCACGCCATGCAAGAACCTATTTGTGGATAGCCATCGACGACAGCGAGGCTCCGCACACTGCAGGCAGGACTTCGACCATCGGAATTTTCCGCCCGTCAGCGGGACGAAGAGACGCAGACCACCGCCGACCGACCGTTTCCGGTCGCGGCGGTGACTTTGACTGACTCGATCGAAGCATCGAGTCCCAGATTAAAGCAGGACGCACCGACTTACCGATGGCGCTATCGGGGTCCACCGTGCTTCACAAAAAAAATGAGGTGCTTGACGCACACAGTCGCAGCAACAGCGAAAACCGCCACACGCATTCACCCACCCGTCAACCGCCGATGCAAATCCGCCAGCGACAGCTTCGTGCGAAACAGCCGCGCGAGGCTGCGGCTCGCATACGCATCGACGTCGGCGGGCGCGGTCCAGCGATACGCATCCATCTCGGGAATCATCGAGCCGTCGCGACGGCTCGGAAACAGCGACGTGCACGTACACTGCGCGGGATCGATCTCGCCTTCGGGCACCCGCACCGCGAACAGATGCAGGTCCTTGTCGTGCCGGTACGCGAAGCGGCCGAGATCGAGCAGCCGCTCGGCGCCGAACGTGATGCCCGTTTCCTCGAGCAGTTCACGCAGCGCCGCGTCGGCCGGCGTCTCGCCCGGCTCGCCCTGCCCCTTCGGGATGTCCCAGTGCGTGGTATCCGTCGCGTGCGCGAGGAACACGCGGCCGGCCGCATCGAGGATCACGACGCCGCACGATACCGTGCGCGGCGCGCCGCCCCGCTTCATCACGTGCGTGCTCAGCGCTTCTGCAGCTGCCACTTGCCCGCGTCGGTCTTGCAATAGACGGGCTTGAGCGTCATCGTCTGGCCCTTCGCCGTGATCTCGGTGGCGATTTCACGGCAGGTCTTGCCGTCGGCTTCCGACGTGTTCGGCGTGAGCTTCGCATCGATCTGCGTGCCGCGGCCGCTGCTCTGCCACGTCGTGGTCTCGCCGTCCTTGCCTTCGTCGCGCACTTGCACGACAGCCTTCGAGAGCGACGCACGGTCGGTCTTGCTGAAGTAGCTGAGCGGCGTGTCGTTCAGGAAGTTCAGGTTGTTCTGCGCATGGGCAGGCAGCATCGCGGCTGCGCACGCGGCGCCGGCCAGCACACGCGTGACGACGGAAAGGGATGCACGCATCGACATGTTGTTCTCCTTGGATGTTCGATCGAACGGCGCAGTGTGCATGCCGGCGAACCGGGGGCCGGCCATCCGGCACGCGCACTGCGCCTGTCAGCGAGCGAGGATAGCATGCGTGCCGTCGACGCCGCCTTCTAGTGGCCGGCCGGCGCGGCCGTTTGCTGATATCCGTCAGTCAGCGTACCGAGGAACGCGATCACGTCCTTGATCTCGGCCGCGTTCAGCGCGGGCTGCTCGCCGCGCTTGCGGTCGAACGGCGCCTCGCGGTTGATGTTCGGCCAGTAGCGCTTGGGCAGGTCGTCGTAGATCTGCACCTTGCCGTGCACGACCGGATAGAACTTCTCCGGATGGATGTCGCGCTCGACGTAGAAGCGCATCACGTCCTCGAGCGTGTGATACACGCCGTTGTGGAAGAAGGTCTTGCGCAGCGCGACGTTGCGCAGCGACGGCGTACGGAACAGCCCGCAGAATTCGTCGCGGCCCTTCAGGTCGGTGCGCTCGGGGCCGCACGCGCCGAGATCGTAGAAGCGCGGGTCGCGATTGACGGGCAGCGCGCGGTTGCGCGGCACCGCGACCGCGATCAGCCCGAAATCGCTGAACTGCGGCGGCGTGCCGTCGAGCGCGCGCTGGCTGATGTGGCAGCTCGCGCAATTGCCCTTCTTCTCGTCGTTGAACAGCTGCAGCCCGCGCAACTCGGCCGGCGTGAGCTGCGCATGGCCGGCGAGATACGCGTCGTACTTGCTCGTGTACGGCGAGAACAGTTCGGGCGTCTGCTCGAACGTCTCGAGCGCGCGCAGCACGGCCTTGAACGTGGCCGCGTCGTCGTCGAGCACCTTCACGCCGAACACCGCGCGGAACTCGTCCGCATACGGCGCGGCCTTCACGGCCTGCGCGACCTTCGCGGGCGAGCTGTTCATCTCGAACGGCGACGTGAGCGGAATGCGCGCCTGCTCGGCGCCCGTGTCGACGCGGCCGTCCCACGTGAGGCCGCCCGTCGGGCCCGCATCGACGCTCTCGTCGCCTTCGTCGTCGGAATCGTGGAAGTGTTCGGTGAACTGCGGCACGCCCTGCAGGTACTTGAGCGACGGCACCGCACGAAAGCCCGGGCGCTTCATGTCGTCGCCGCCGAACTGCACGGCCAGCGCGTTGGGCGGGCCGAATGCGTGGTCGGGGCTGTGGCACGACGCGCACGCGAGCTTGCCGGAACCTGACAGCGTAGGGTCAAAGAAAAGTTGCTTGCCGAGCGCCGTCATCCGGCGCACGCCTTCGTAAACTTGTGCCCGCGTCTGCGGCTGGTTCGTTTCGACCACCGCGCCGCTCGCGGCAACCGTTGCGGACGCAACCACATTGGCGGCGCCCGGTGCACTCGCCGCGCTCGCGGCCTGTGCGGTCGGCGCACCCGCCCCCGGCTGTCCGTCACAGCCGGCAAGGGTTGCAAGCGTGGTGGCCAGCGCGAATGCGCCGGTCAGATGCAGCCACGAACGCGCGAACGCGCCGGCTGTCGGTTGGCGAGGCTTCATCGATTCGTCGGAAAGTGGGTTCAGGAGCGGCGGGAGTTTATGTCAGCCGCATGACCGTTACATGACGACCAATCGACAGCTAATCGAAAGGACGCCTACACCCGGCTGTCAAATCGCACCCTCAAAATGCTTACAGCCGGACATGCCACGGTTACCCTCGCGAACCGGCGGTACACGAATGCTCCGGTTCCCCACGCGACAAGAGAGAGATAGAGAGTACAACGGATGAAAAACCACGCCTGGATTCGCTTTACACCGATCGCCATTGCCGCGGCCGCCGCCCTCACCGCCTGCGGCGGCGACGACGTGCAGCAGCAAGGCCTGTCGACGGTGAAGAACGTCGTCGTGATCTACGCCGAGAACCGCAGCTTCGACAACCTGTACGGCAACTTCCCGGGCGCGAACGGCCTGCAGAATGTGACTGCGGCAAGCGCGCAGCAGAAGGACCGCAACGGCCAGCCGCTCGCGACGCTGCCGAAGGTCTGGGGCGGCCTGACCGCGAAGGGCGTCACGCCGGCCGTGACCGAGGCGATGACGGCCAACCTGCCGAACGCGCCGTTCGCGATCGACGACCCGAACGGTTTCAACACGTCGATGAGCGTGACGACGCGCGACCTGTATCACCGCTTCTACGAGAACCAGATGCAGATCAACGGCGGCAAGAACGACATGTTCGCCGCCTGGGCCGATTCCGGCGGCCTCGTGATGGGCCACTACACGCCCGACGCGACGAAGCTGCCGCTGTGGAAGATCGCGCAGCAGTTCACGCTGGCCGACAACTTCTTCATGGGTGCGTTCGGCGGCTCGTTCCTGAACCACCAGTACCTGATCTGCGCGTGCGCGCCGTTCTACGCGAACGCGGACAAGAGCCCGGCCGCCGGTTCGATCTCGGCCGTCGCCGCCGACGGCAAGTCGCTGCAGCTCGCGACCAACTCGCCGGCTTCCGCGCTCGACGGCATTCCGAAGTTCGTGAACTCGGGCAACCTGACGCCGGACTTCTACGCGATCAACACGATGCAGCCGCCGTACCAGCCGAGCGGCAACAAGGCGGCTTCGGGCGGCGATCCGAACCTCGCCGACCCGTCGGCCGCATCGACGCTGCCGCCGCAATCGCAGCAGAACATCGGCGACCTGATGACCAACGCCGGCGTGTCGTGGGCATGGTACGGCGGTGCGTGGAACCAGGCGCTGCAGGCCGCTCAAAGCGGCACCGCGAACGTGATCTACGGCCCGAACATGACGGCGCCGAACTTCCAGCCGCACCATCAGCCGTTCAACTACTACGCGAACCAGGCACCGGGCAGCACGAGCCGCGCGCAGCACTTGCTCGACGGCGGCACCGACGGCAGCGAGTTCCTCAAGGCGATCGACGCGGGCACGCTGCCGCAGGTCGCGTTCTACAAGCCGCAGGGCAACCTGAACGAACACGCGGGCTACACCGACGTGTCGAGCGGCGACCAGCACATCGCGAACGTGATCGCCCACCTGCAGGCCAGCCCGCAGTGGAAGAACATGGTCGTGGTCGTCACGTACGACGAAAACGGCGGCTTCTGGGATCACGTGTCGCCGCCGAAGGGCGACCGCTGGGGCCCGGGCACGCGGATTCCGGCACTCATCGTGTCGCCGTTCTCGAAGAAGGGCTTCGTCGACCACACGCAGTACGACACCGCGTCGATCCTGCGCTTCATCACGCGCCGCTTCTCGCTGCCGCGCCTCGCGGGCCTGCAACAGCGCGACGACGCGCTGAAGGCCAACGGCGGCCAGCCGATGGGCGACCTGACGAACGCGCTCGCACTGTCGCCGAACCTGTAACGGCGCAGCGGCACGGCAATGCACCGGCCGGCGTCATGCCGGCCGCATACGACAAAGGGCGGCTTCGGCCGCCCTTTGTCGTTGCGCGCATGCAAGCACGTGCGCGCCGCGTCACCCGCCGTGCTTCAGCCCGGCGCCATCGAGCGCGACCGCCAGAATCATCGCGCGTGCATTCGGCGGCGTCGGCCGTCCGCTCGGGCGGAACACGTCGTCGCCGCACGCGATCCGCGCGCCCGACAGCACGCAGAAACCGGCCTGCCTTGCGCGCCCGGGTTTCCAGTGCTGCTCGCCGAAGTGCGCACGCCCCGGTTCGACCCAGCGCACGACCAGCAGCTGTGCCGAGCGCTCGAGCACCTGTACGCGCGGGCGAACCGTCGACGCGTGCGGCCGGTCGAGCGCCGCCGCCAGGATCATGGCTTTCGGTTCGAACGGCGCCCGCCCGCGCGGGCTGAAGACGGCGTCGCCACAAACGATCTTCTCGCCGGACAGCGCGCACTGGCCCGAGCGCAGCGCGCGCCCGGGTGCCCAGCGCTGCTCCGCGCCGCCCGGCGCAAGCCAGCGCACGATCAGCATCTCGTCCGAATACACGAGCACCTGCACGCGCGCATTCATCCGACACCTCGCATCGGGCAACCCATCGCCGGCGAACGCGCCCCGGCACGCGTGCTACCACCCATACTTCAGCTCGACCCCGACATAGTCGGCGTTATGCCCGCCCGCCTGGCGGATCGCATCGCCGACCTGGAAATGCACGGCCTCGACCGCACCGATCAGGTTCGCGGCGATCGTCCAGTCCGCACGCAGCTGCACGTACATCCCCGTCCACAACCCGCCCTTGCCTGCCGTGCCCGGCACCACCGCGTTGCCCTGCTGGTAGACCGCATCGCCGGTCGTCTCGCGCCACTGGAACCCGAGCGCCCCGAGCAGCGACAGGTTCGGCGACGGCTTCAGCGTCACCGACGGCTTCACGTGGATCAGGTTCGAATACCCGGTGAAGCCGGCCAGCGTGAAGTAATAGCCGTTCGGGAACAGCGGATTGAAGGTTTCGACGCGGCCGTCGTGCGGATGCCGGTCGCCCGATGCCGCGTCGAGCTGCAGTGCGATGTGCGGCGACCACGGCGCGTCGAGCCGATAGCCGGCAATCGAGCCGACCGCCCACGCGCGGATCGTGCTGCTGCCGACCGTCCCCGTCTGCAGCATCGTTTCGAGATCCCAGTCGAAACGGCCTTGTGTACCGGAGTAACGCAGGTCCCACACGTCACGGCGCTCCGCGCCGCTCGCATCGAGAAAGCGCGCGTTGCTGCGGTTGTAGCGCGACCAGTAGCCCGACAGGTCGCCGGGCCCCACCGCCTTCCGCTCGAAACGCACACCGCTGAACGTGAGGTCGCGGTTCGACACGTCGTCGAACGTGGACGCGCTGCGGTTCTGCACCGGCTGCGTCGCATACCCGATGAAACGCCACTGCTGGTATTCGTAGTTGGCCCACACCGCATCGAACGCCTGCCGCACGTTCGGACCATCGCGTGCGGCAATGAAGCGCTGCAAGTCGAACGCCATCTCCTGCCGGCCGACGCGGAACTTGAACGTGCCGCCGCCGAGCGCGCCCGTATAGGTCGCGAATGCCTGCTCGAGATCGAGCGGGTTCTTGTCGACCGGCGAGATCGTGTTCTTGCCGTACGCGCGGTCGTCCTGCAACTGCACGAAGAACTGCCAGTGCTGACCGAGATGCGCATCGGCATGCACTTCGACGCGCTGGATCAGGTACGTGTCCGATTGTGCGGAACCGATGCCGAACAGCGGCGCGTCGACGGTCTCGAGACGCTCGCGCAGGTTCACGCCGAGCGACAGATAGGAGGCCGGATCGTTGCCGAGCGGAATGTACTTGAGGCCGTCGAGCGGTGCGCGCGGCACGCATGGATTCGCGAGCACCGACCAGTCTTCCTGCCAGCGATTGAACAGCACGGTCGGCCGCTTGGCCGTGCACGTCGATGCGGTGCCGTCCGCGGCCGGCGCCGATGCCGGCGAGGTTTCCGCGAACGCGGCGCCGCGCCCGGCGAACAGCAAGCCCGCGACGACGGACACGCGCGCGGCACGATCGAAGCGGCGGCCGCGATGCGCCCGTTCCCGTTGAACGCTCATGCGCGCTCCTTCGTGATGGCGCCCGCCGATTGGGCCGCGCACAGCGCGAGCGCCGCCAGCGCGCAAACGGGCGCGAGCAGCGCCAGAAAGCCGATATGGCGAAACCCGAGCGCCCCGCACGCCGCGCCGAGCGCGAACGCGACGATCGCCGGCAGCATCTTCGCGAAACGCGCGCGTGCCGCCGCGCGCACGCTGTCGGCCGTGCCGGCGGACAGCATGTCGACGACGTCGAGGATCGCCTGCGTGACGTTGCCGGTCATCACCGTGTTCGGCACGCCCGCGCGCGGGATCACGCGCGGATGCGCGTTCTGCACGCCCATCGCGAACGTGCCGACGATGCCGGCCACGAGCGCCGGCAAGCTGTCGGGCTGCGTGACGGGCGTCGCCCACACGCCGGCCGCGCAAAAGCCGAGCAGCAGCACGGCCTGCACCGCGTGCAGCGCGCGCGTGCCCTGCCACGCGGGCCGCGCGGACAGCGACCGCGCGATCAGGCTGCTCGCGATCACGCCGCACACGAAGGCGGGAAACACGCTGAGCTTCAGCACGACACCCTGGCCGAAGCCCGCGATGCCCGCGCCGATCAACACGAAGTTGCCGGTCACGTGCGCGGTGAACAGCCCGAACAGCGCGACGAAGCTCAGCGTGTCGACGAAGCCGGCCACCGCGGCAAGGATCGTGTCCTCGTGCTTCATCGCGCCGCGCTCGCGTGGATCTCTGCGACGTAGCCGCCCGGGAACTGCACGAGCGCCGCGTCGCGGCCGTCCGACGTGAACGGCGGCACGAGCACCGTCACGCCCGCGGCCTGCGCCTTCTTCAGCGTCGCGGCGAGATCGGGCACTTCGTAGCCGGTCATCTCGCGGCCGAACGGGTAAGGCAGGTGGCCGTCGGTCACGAGCACGGTCATCTTGCCGAAGCCCGATTCGATGCGGATGCGACGGTAGGTCTCGTTCGGCCGGCCGATCTCGATGCCCGGCGCCTTGAGGGTGTCGGATACCACCTTGCCGTTCGAGAACTTGACGAAATCGTGGACCAGCTTGCGCACGCTTTCCGGCGATACGTACACGCGATTCTCGGGCACCTTCTCCAGCGCATCGTAGTGCGGTGCTTCGGTATGCCAATAGAGTTGCATGTTCAGCCCGCCGGTCCAGCGGATGATCGCGTCGCGGCCGATCGGATCGGGGAACGTGTCGACGATCACGTCCGCGCCGTGCGCACGCGCCGTCTTCATCGCGACGTCGAGGTCGGTGACGAGGTAGCCGGTGCGCTCCGCGCAGAACGGATACGGGATCGGCGTCTTGAAGCCGAACACCGAGACCGTGCCGACCGGCGTGAGCACGAGCTGCGACATCGTCTGGCTCGGCGTGGGCGTGACCTGGAACACACCCTGCTTCGACTTCTTGCCGCCGAAGGTCGCGACGAAGCTGTCGGTGAAACGGTCGAAATCGTCCGGCGACACGCACACGTGGGTCGTATCGTACTGCGGGCCGACGGCCAGCACCGGCACCGGCGCAGCGACGACCGGCGGCTTCGCGAACACGACCGGCGCGACGGCAAGACCGCCCGCGATCATCGCGGAGAGCAATACGGAACGAAGGGTTTTCATGACAGGGTTTCCTGGTTGTTTCATCGTCATCGAGTAATGCGGCCGTCGCCGGCCAGGTGCTTCGCATCGGCGAGCACGGTCGCGAGCACGAGTGCGGCGATCAGCCCGAGATGCTCGAAAAAGCTGTTGAGCGCCATGAAATGCTCGGCGCCCGTGCGGTTCCAGAAATCGTTCGCGACCGCCATCGCGACCAGCGTCAGCATGCCGAGGCTGCCGGCGCCGAGCCACGTGAAGCGGCCCAGCACGATGCACAGCGAGCCGGCGATCTCGACCGCGATCGCCAGCGCAGCCCATAGCGCGGCCGGCTGCAGCCCGAAATGCGCCTGCTCCGCGACCGCGCCGTCGAAGTCCAGCGCCTTCGCGACCCCGCCGATCAGGTACGCGGACACCAATGCCAGACGCGCGAGCGGCAGGACCCACGGCTGCGCGAGCAGCGCGCGAATCCACGCCGGGTTGCCGACACCGCCTCGATCGGTCGGGGCCGCCATGTCAGACCGCCCAGCACGAACAGCCGAACGCGCCCCAGAAGCCCTTCGCGTCCGACGTCGGCAACGTGCGGCCCCATGCGCTCGCATGGGCATGCGCGTGTACGTTGCACGCACTTGAGCAGCCGCACATCGCTGCCGCCGCCGCGCGCTGCAACGGCGCGCCGTTGCGCTGCGTCGCGCCCCAGCCGCCGTAGCCGCCGTACTCGCGCACGGGCGACCAGTCGGGCATCGCGGGCGGAATCGGCGCATCGTGCGACGCGAACGGCCCCGCGCCCCACACGATGCGGCCGCCAACGACCGTCAGCAACGCCGTCGTATCGACGATATCGTCCTCCGCGCACGTGAAGAAATCGCGATCCGGAACCATCAGGTCGGCGAGCTGGCCCACCGCGATGCGCCCCTTCTTCCCCTCCTCGTTCGAGAACCACGTCACGTACTCGGTCCACATGCGCAGCGCGGTCTCGCGATCGAGCAGGTTGCGCTGCGGATACATCCGCAGGCCGCCGACCGTCTTGCCCGTCACGAGCCACGCGAGCGACACCCACGGGTTGTACGACGCCACCCGCGTCGCGTCGGTGCCGGCCGACACCTTGATTCCCTTGTCGAGCATCTTCGCGACGGGCGGCGTCGCCTCGGCCGCGCGCGCGCCGTAACGCTCGACGAAGTACTCGCCCTGGTACGCCATCCGGTGCTGCACCGCAATACCGCCACCGAGCGCGGCAATCCGGTCCATCGATTTTTCGGAAACGGTTTCCGCGTGATCGAAGAACCAGTTCAGACCGGCAAGCGGGATGTCCTTGTTGACCTTTTCGAACACGTCGAGCGCGCGGCTGATCGTTTCATCGTAGGTCGCATGCATGCGCCACGGCCAGCGATTCTGGGCGAGCACGCGCACGACGCCTTCGAGATCGTCCTCCATCTGCGCCGGCAGGTCCGGGCGCGCGACGCGGAAATCCTCGAAATCGGCCGCCGAGAACACCAGCATCTCGCCCGCGCCGTTGTGGCGGAAATAGTCGGTGCCGTCGTGGTACTTGACGCTCTTCGTCCAGTTCACGAAGTCTTCCTTCTCCGCATTCGGCTTCTGCGTGAACAGGTTGTACGCGATCCGCACCGTCATCTCGTTGGCATCGTGCAGCTTGCGGATCACCTCGTAATCGTCGGGATAATTCTGCGAGCCGCCGCCTGCGTCGATCACGCCCGTCACGCCCAGGCGATTGAGTTCGCGCATGAAGTGGCGGGTCGAGTTGTACTGGTACTCGAACGGCAGCTTCGGGCCTTTCGCGAGCGTCGCGTAGAGGATCGTCGCGTTCGGGTTGGCGAGCAGCAGGCCGGTCGGGTTGCCCGCGTCGTCGCGCAGGATCGTGCCGCCCGGCGGCTCGGGCGTGTCCTTGGTGTAGCCGACCACCCGCAGCGCGGCCGCGTTCAGCAGCGCGCGGTCGTACAGGTGCAGGATGAATACCGGCGTATCGGGTGCGACCGCATTGAGCTCGTCGATCGTCGGCAGGCGCTTCTCGGCGAACTGGTGTTCGGTGAAGCCGCCGACCACGCGCACCCATTGCGGCGCAGGCGTGATCGCGACCTGGTGCTTCAGCATTTCCATCGCGACCGCGAGCGAACGCACGCCATCCCAGCGCAGCTCGAGGTTGTAGTTCAGGCCGCCGCGAATCACGTGCGTGTGGTTGTCGATCAGCCCCGGCAGCACGGTGCGGCAGTCGAGATCGACGACCTTCGTTGCGCGGCCCGCGAGCGGCATGATGTCCGAGTCGGCGCCGACCGCGACGAAGCGGCCGTCCTTGATCGCCACGGCGGTTGCGACGGGGTTCGCACGATCGAGCGTCGTGATGCGCCCGTTGTGCAGGATGAGATCGGGTTGAGTAGCGTTAGCGCTCATGAAGTGTCCTCGATGCGGTCAGAAGCCGAGCCAGTGACGGACCGGCGCGATGGCCTGGGCGCCGATCAGCATGCCGGCCAGGCCGACCAGCGCGATCAGCGGCGGTGCCGGCGAGCGCACCTTGATCACGCTGTACACGACGCCGATCAACACGCCGGCGCCCAACGAAAGTAGATAAGATTCCATAACGATTTTTCTCCCGGCCGGATTAGAATCATCGGCATCGCGCGGCCGCCTTCGCGGTGCGCCGCATCCGTTCCGCTTCCCTGCCATTCGTTCCGACCATGCAACACCTTCCTGATCTCGAAGCCTGGGCCATCTTTGCGCGCGTCGCGGAGACCGGTTCGTTCGCGAAAGCCGCCGACCTGCTCGGCGTATCGCAACCGACCGTGTCGAAAGCGATCGCGCGCCTCGAAAAGCGCCTCGGCGCGATGCTGCTGTACCGCACGTCGCGCAAGCTGTCGCTCACGCCGACCGGCGAACTGCTGCGCGACCGCGCGATCCGCCTGCTCGCCGATGCGGACCTGATCGAGAGCGAAGCGTCCGCCCAGGCGCTCGAACCGCACGGCCTCGTGCGCGTGAATGCGCCGATGTCGTTCGGGCTGCGCCATCTGTCGCCGGTGCTGCCCGCGTTTCTCGAACGCTATCCGCGCGTCGACATCGACCTCGTGCTCACCGACCACATCGTCGACATCGTGTCCGGCGGCTTCGACGTCGCGATCCGCATCGCCGAGCTGAGCGATTCGTCGCTGCGCTCGCGCCGGCTCTGCGCGGTACGCCGCCCGCTCGTCGCGTCGCCCTCTTACCTCGACCGGCGCGGCCGCCCGACGCATCCGAGCGACATCGAACAGCACGTGTGCCTCACCTACACGAACCTGCCGACGCCGGAGTACTGGCGCTTCCGCCAACCGGCTTCGGGCGACGAGTTCGGCGTATCCGTGCACGGCCGCATTCGCACCAACAACGCGGACGTGATCCTCCCCGCGCTCGTCGCCGGTCACGGCCTCGCCCTTCAGCCCGAGTTCCTGGTGTGGGACGCGATGCAGCGCGGCGAGCTCGAGGAAGTGATGTCCGACTGGAAGATCGCCGACATCAACGTCAACCTCGTCACGCCGCCCGGCATGCTGCGCGCCGCGCGCGTAACGGTGCTGCTCGACTTCCTCGCGGAACGCTTCGTGCACGCACCGTGGGCGCTGCCCGTCAGCTGAACGCGCGACGGCCCCTGGCAGGCGATCGTCGCGACCATCGCGACGATCGCGGCCGGCGGCCCGTTACTTCGCCGGGACCGCCGCGAGCGACTCGTGCGGCGTCGCAGTGCGTTGCGGTGCCTTGTGGACCATCGTGTACGCGTAGTCGACACCCATCCCGTAGGCGCCCGAGTGCTCGCGCACGACGGCCATCACCGCTTCATACGTATCGCGGCGCGCCCAGTCGCGCTGCCACTCGAGCACGACCTGCTGCCACGTGACGGGCACCGCGCCGGCCTGCACCATCCGCTGCATCGCGAAGTCGTGCGCGTCCTTCGACGTGCCGCCCGACGCATCGGCCACCATGTAGATCTCGTATTCGCCTTCGAGCATCGCGCACAGCGCGAACGTCGTATTGCAGACCTCGGTCCACAGGCCCGACACGATCACCTTCTTGCGGCCATTCGCGGCCAGCGCATCGCGCACCTTCTGGTCGTCCCACGAGTTCATCGACGTGCGCTCCAGCAGCGGCTGGTTCGGGAACACGTCGAGCAATTCGGGATACGTGTGGCCGGAGAAACTTTCGGTCTCGACCGTCGTGATCGTGGTCGGGATGTTGAATGCCTTCGCGGCCTTCGCGAGACCGACGACGTTGTTCTTCAGCGTCTGGCGATCGATCGACTGCACGCCGAACGCCATTTGCGGCTGCTGGTCGATGAAGATCAGCTGGCTGTTCTGCGGAGTGAGTACTTCAAGTTTCGGATTGCTCATGGCGCAAGTCGTCCTGTGAACGAAAAAAGGGGGGCCTGCCTCGACCGCGACAGCGGGAGGAGCCTCGGGTGTATCGGTGCCGGATCGTCTTCCGGCTCGAAATATTTAAGCCGCAAACGCGCGGCGCGAACATCCAAGAAACGGAATCGATCCGATTCCGGAATCGGTGCCTGTTCGGGGCGATCCGGCCTTTTTTTCTTCACGCAAACCCGATACGCTTTCAAGACCTTGACGGCGCGCACCGCGCCACTCGTCTGCCATCACGGGGCTCGCCATGAAACCGTATTTCCTGTCGCTATGCGCCGGCATCCTCGCCGGCGTCATCTACGGCGCGCTCGGCGTGAATTCGCCGGCCCCGCCGATCATCGCGCTCACCGGCCTGCTCGGCATGCTGGCCGGCGAACAGATCCTGCCCGTCGCGAAACGGATGTTCGCGGGCCATCGCCTGAACACCGCATGGCGCGATGCACAATGCAGCCAGCACATGTTCGGCGCACTGCCGGGCGGCACCGCGAACGATCGCAAGCCGTCGTGATGGCCCTCGTCGCGCACGGCCGCGCATGACCAACGTCGAACTGTTTCATTACCTGCTGCTGTTGATTTGCGGTGCGGGCGCGCTCACGTGGCTCGCCGAGCGGATTTCGATTCCGCCGGCCGTCGTGCTGCTGCTCGGCGGCTGTGTGGTCGCGATCGCGGGCAAGCGCGTGCCCGACATGGACCCGGCGCTGCTGCTCGCGGCCGTGCTGCCGCCGCTGCTGATGTCGAGCGGGTTCTACACCGCGTGGAAGGAATTCCGGCAGGAGCTTGCATCGATCGCGTCGCTCGCGCTCGGCGCGGTGGTGTTCACGACCGTCGCGGTCGCGCTCGCCGTGCATGCCGCGAACCCGGCGCTGCCGTGGGCCGCATGCTTCACGCTCGGCGCGATCGTGTCGCCGCCCGACGCGGTCGCCGCGAAGGCGATCCTGCAGCGCCACCCGCTGCCCGCGCGGCTCGTCGCGGTGCTCGAAGGCGAAAGCCTCGTCAACGATGCATCGGGCCTGCTGCTGTACCAGATGGCCGTATCGGCCGCGCTCGCCGTGTCGATCACGGCCACGAGCGCCACCGGGCTGTTCTTCTCGCTCACGCTGATCGGCATCGCGGTCGGCCTCGCATGCGGCCACGCGATGAGCTGGGTGCTGCCGCGCCTGCGCGATCCGATGCTCGGTATCGTCGTGACCTTTGCGATGGCGTGGGGCAGCTACGGGATCGCCGAAGCCGTCGACGGCTCGGGCGTGCTGTCGGTCGTCACTTGCGGCCTCGTGCTCGGCGTGCGCCAGCATCGCGTGTTCGACGCCGACATGCGGATCAAGGCGAAGGCGACCTGGGAAGCGATCGTGTTCGTGCTCGATGCGCTCGTCTTCATCCTGATCGGCCTCGCGTTGCACGCGATCCTCGCGCGCGTGAACCACGAAGGCGCGGTGCTGATGGCCGGCCTGCGCGTCGCGCTGCCCGCCACCGCCGCCGCGATCGCCGCGCGCATCGTCTGGGTGTTCGTCGCGATGTGGCTGCCGGGCCGCCTGCGCGCACCGCGTGCCGGCCACGCACCGTGGTCGTGGCGCGAGGCCGTCGTGCTCGGCTGGTCCGGCATGCGCGGTGTCGTGAGCCTCGCGGCCGCGATCGCGCTGCCCACCAACTTCCCCGGCCGCGACCTGATCCTGTTCAGCACGTTCCTGCTGATCATCGCGACGCTCGTCGTGCAGGGCGGCACGCTCGCGCCGCTGATCCGCGTGCTGAAACTGCGCCCGGCCGCGCGGCACACGATGTCCGAGCATGCGGTGCGCGCGTATGCGTTCGGCGCGGCGCTCGCCGAACTCGACGCGCTCGAACAACGCGGATCGAGCCTAGAGCGGCCGTCGCTCGACCGCCTGCTCGACGAATACCGGAATCGCGTCACGTTCAACGAACGTGCGCATCGACACGGCGCCGAGCCGGCCAATGTGCGCTCGCGCATGCTGCGCGTCGAACTCGAGCTCGTCGGCGTGTCGCGCCGCGCGCTGCTCGACCTGCATCGCGACGGCAAGGTCGACGACACCGTGCTGCACCGAATCGAATCGGAACTCGATTTCGAGGAACTGCGGCTGCAACGGCTGCTCGAACCGTAACGCCCGGCCAAGCCGCCGGCCTCCCCCCTTTTCCCATGGAATTGCAATGAGCGAACTGTCCGTCGAAGCGAGCATCGGCTCCGTCGATTACCTCGTCCACTTCAGCGATGGCGTCCACCAGTGGCGCGCCGACGAACCGGCGCCGCTCGGCGGCGGCGATGCCGCACCGACGCCCGTCGCCCTGCTGCTGTCGAGCCTCGGCGCATGCACCGCGATCACGCTGAAGATGTACGCGCAACGCAAGGGCTGGCCGCTCGCCGAAGTGCACGTGAAGCTCGCACACGAATCCGGCAGCGCGGGCAGCACCATCGTGCGCCGCATCACGCTCGACGGCGACCTGTCCGACGAACAGCGCGAACGCCTGCTGCAGATCGCGAACGCGTGCCCGGTGCACAAGATCCTCACGCATCCGATCACCATCGACACGGCGATCGCCTGACGCGTCCCGCCTCGACCACGAGATCCACCATGTCCGCCTCGATCAAGACCCTGCTCACGCCGCGCGAAAGCGACATCGGCAACCTCGTCGTGCGCCGCGTGCTGCCCGCGCGTGCCGCACGCCTCGTCGGCCCGTTCATCTTCTTCGACGAGATGGGGCCGGCCGTATTGCCGGCCGGCCGCGGCATCGACGTGCTGCCGCATCCGCACATCGGCCTCGCGACCGTCACCTACCTGTTCGACGGCTCGCTGATGCATCACGACAGCCTCGGCTTCCGGCAGAAGATCGTGCCGGGCGACGTGAACTGGATGACGGCCGGTCGCGGCATCGTGCATTCGGAGCGCTCGCCCGACGAAGACCGGCCGCGCGAGCAGCCGGTCCACGGGATCCAGACCTGGGTCGCGCTGCCGGTCGAGCATGAAGACACCGCACCCGCGTTCGTCCACCATCCGGCCGACACGCTGCCGTCGTTCACGCGCGACGGTGCGAGCGTGCGCGTGATCGCGGGCACCGCGTTCGGGCTCACGTCGCCGGTCGCCGTGTTCTCGCCGACGCTCTATGCGTACGCGGAATTCGCGGCAGGCGGCACGCTGGCGCTCGATGCCGAACATGACGAACGCGGCGTATATCTGGTCGACGGCGACCTGACCCTCGACGGCACGCCGCTCGCCCCCGCGACGATGGCCGTGCTCGAACCCGGCGCGACCGTGGCGCTCGCCAGCGCGAACGGCGCGCGCGTGATGCTGCTCGGCGGGGCGCACCTGCCGGGCGAGCGGTTCATCGAATGGAATTTCGTGTCGAGCGCGCGCGCGAAGATCGACGCGGCCCGCGCGGCGTGGGCCGATCAGACCTTCGGCAAGGTGCCGGGCGAAGAAGACGAGTGGACGCGCCAGCCGGAACGTCGCGCGCAGTAACGCGCCGCCGTCAGGACCCGCCGCGGTAGATAGGAGCCGGCCGCGGCGGCGACTGATCGACAAACACCTGTGCGCCCGGCGGCAGTTCGCGCAGGCAGACATAGGCCACGCCGTCCGGATAGAGGCGCCCGCTCGCGAGATGCTTCCCGTCGCGATCGAAGACATGCACCATCGCGTCGTCGGACACGATCCGATCGGGAACCTTCACGGTCAGATACTTGATGCACTGGCGCTTCCTCGCCTGTGCGGCGCCCGGCGCCGCCAGCGCGAGCGCCACGATCGCGAGCGCGACCACGCGGGCCGCCCCGGCGCACGGCGTCACGGCCCCTCTCACCGCAACCCCATCAGCTTCGCGAGCGTCGGCCAGCGGTCGAGCGACTCGATGAACGCGCGGCGCGCCTGCTCGTCGACATAACGGTCGGGATCGAGCGCGGGCAGATGCCGCGCGAGGCCGAGCACGTCGTTCGGTTGCGACAGGCGATCGCCGTCGGCGTCGCCCGGCAGAATTACTGTTCGTCGATCCATACGCCATCCGGAGTTTTCACCGAGTAACCGTCGGCCGTCTGCATCGTCACCGTGCCCTCGTTCTCGCCGACCATCCGCGTGCGCGGCAGGTCGGCCGCGTACTGCGCGAGCGTCGCCCCCGGCTTGAACGGGCTGTTCGACACGAGGTTCGACAGCAGTTGCGAGAGCGCGAGGAAGCTGGCCGGCTGATCGATCACGGTCGTCGCGCCGTGGTTGCCGGCAAAACCGACGAGCCGCACGCCGACCGGCCCGTGCACGATCCGTGGCGTCGGGATCTCGCGCAGGCCCGCGACCTGGTTCTTGTCGCCGCGCAACGCGGCGCCGTGCTCGGGCACGAACACGATCACCGCGCGGCGGCCCGATTGCGCGATCAGGTCGGCAAGGCGGTCGAAGTCGTCCATCAGCTTCGTCGCGCGCTGCGGATACGAGTCGATGCTCGTCAGCGAACTGCCGACGATCCGGTTGCCGTCGTGCAGGCTGATCGTGTTGTAGTACAACGCGACCGGGCCCGGCACCGACGCGCGCTGCGCATACCAGTTCGCGAGCGTCGAGTAGTCGTCCTTGATCGCCGAGCCGTCGAACGCGTGCATCGCGACGGGCGCGGCCGCGTTCGAGATCATCGGCGCGTCGGCCACCCCGATGTTGTCGTGGATCACCTGCAGGAAATTGTCGAAGTGACCGTCGTGGTTCAGCAGCGACTGCACCGAGTAACCGGCGCTCGCCAGTTGCGAGAACAGGTAGCACTGCTGCGGCGCGGGCTTGTACAGGTCCGCGTGCGCCTCCTGCCCGCAGCTCGCGCGCAGCACGCGGATCGCCGCCGGGCCGCTGTAGCTCGCGGCCGTGCTGAAGTTCGTGAACAGGTAGTCGAAATGGCTCAGCATCGGATGGTTGCGCACCTTCGCGGCATCGAGGTCGTCCCACGACAGCGAGCAGATGTGCAGCACGATCACGTCGAACTGCGCGGCCGGATCGTTGCCGAGATGGCCGAACGCGACCTGCCGCTGCGATTCCTGGGTGCGGAACGTCGCGAGTGCGGCGTTGTGATCCTCGGGCTGGCCGGCGAGCGTCGTGCCGGCCGCGTTCGCCTGCTGCGGAAGCGGTGCGACGACGCGCGCCATCAGCCCGCTGCCGGCCTGCCACAGCGGCATCACGATCAGCACGGCCAGCACGAAGGTCGCGACGCGCAGCCAGCGGTTGACGATGAAGTAGACGATCAGCGCGCCGGCCACCGTCAGCAGCAGCACCGGCGGCAACAGGCGCGGCAGCAGCTCCATCCAGTAGTCGAGGCGGAACGTGCTCACTTCGCGCGCGGCCTCGGCGAGACGGGCGAGCGGCGGCGCATGCATCTCGCGGGCGAGCAGCGGCACCGCGATCGCGATCGCGACGAGCTGCCGGACGATGCGCCACGCACGCCGCCGGATCGGTGCGCTCGCCGCGAGCGCCACCGCGAACGCGAGGTTCGCGAGCCAGAACGGCTGCAGGTGCCCGGTCGCGAACAGCGCGAACTTCAGGATGAAATACAGATTCCAGAACGTCATCTAACCCACTCCATGATGAGCGCCACGTCAGTCGCGCGCCCGATCGAGTTTCGGCGCCAGCATGGCCAGCAGGCCGCGCGCCGCACCCTTCCACATCCGTACGTTGCCGTCCAGGCCGATACGCAGCACTTCCTTCAGCCCGCCGAGCGGCGTATCGAGGCGCTCGCCTTCGTGCCAGTCGAGCCACGCATCCGCGCGGCCGAACGTGCATTGCACGAGCTGGCGTTCCTGTTCGAGCGAGAGTTCATCGAAGCTCACGCCGACATGGGTCGGCGTCACGCGGCTCACGCGCACCGGGAACGGGAACGACCGGTCGCCGCGCGTCACGCACACCGTCAGCGTGTCGCCGACGGCAAGCGAGAGCCCCGGCACCGCTTCGAGGCCGAGACCGCCGGTCGAGTAGTCGCTCGTGAAGCACGCGGCCGTCGAGCCGTCGGCGAGCAGCAGCATGGCCGGCACGCGCATCGCGATCCGGTGCGTGACGCGCACCTGCTTGGTCTCGCGCGCCACGGCCAGCGCCGCGCCGAGCATCGCGAGGTTGTACACGGTCCAGCCGAGCGTGATCAGGATCGTCGACGCCTCGTCGCCCTGGTCGATCACCAGCCGCCACAGGCCGGCGACGATCGCGAGCACGTTGAGCCCGAACAGCACCAGATACGGCTTCGACGTCGACCAGTCGACGTAGCCCTCGTCGATCTTGCCGCCCTTGTCGGTCACGTTGAACTTGCCGTGCTTCGGGCTGAAGAACGCGACCGTGGTCGGCAGCGCGATGTACCACGCGAGCACCGATTCGTAGACCTCGGCCCAGAACGAATGGCGGTAGCGCCCCTGCATCCGCGAGTTCGCGACGTTGGCGAGCACCAGATACGGGATCACGTAGCTCGCGAGCGCAAGCGCCGACGCGTTGATGAAGTACAGGTGGAAGAACAGGTACGCGAGCGGGATCGTCAGGAACACCAGCCGCGGAATCCCGTAGAAGAAGTGCAGCATCGCGTTGCCGTAGCAGATCCGCTGGATGAAGCCGAGCCCGCGCCCGAGGAACGGGTTGTCGATGCGGAAGATCTGCGCCATCCCGCGCGCCCAGCGCGTGCGCTGCTTCACGTGACCCGCGAGGCTTTCGGTCGCGAGGCCGGCCGCCTGCACGGTCGGCAGGTACGCCGACGTATAGCCGCGCCGGTGCAGCTTGAGCGCCGTGTGCGCATCCTCGGTCACGGTCTCGACCGCCACGCCGCCCACCTCCTCCAGCGCGCTGCGCTTGAGCACCGCGCACGAGCCGCAGAAGAACGTCGCGTTCCACAGGTCGTTGCCCGATTGCACGAGCCCGTAGAACAGGTTGCCCTCGTTCGGGATCTCGCGGAACGTGCCGAGGTTGCGCTCGAACGGATCGGGCGAGAAGAAATGGTGCGGCGTCTGCACCAGTGCGCACTTCGGGTCGCGCAGGAACACGCCCATCGTCGTCTGCAGGAACGAGCGCGTCGGCACGTGATCGCAGTCGAAGATCGCGATGTATTCGCCGTGCGTCTTCGGCAGCGCGCGGTTGATGTTGCCGGCCTTCGCGTGGCGGTTGTCGTCGCGCGTCACGTAGTCGATGCCGGCCTCGCGCGCGAACGCCTCGAACTCGGGGCGCTTGCCGTCGTCCAGCAGGTACACGCGCAGCTTCGCGCTCGGCCAGTCGATGCTCTGCGCGGCGAATACCGTCGGCTTCACGACCGACAGCGGCTCGTTGTAGGTCGGGATGTAGACGTCGACGGTCGGCCAGGTGTCGGGATCGTCGGGCAACGGCACGATCGGCCGGTCGAGCGGCCACGCGGTCTGCACGAAACCGAGCAGCAGGATCATCCACGTATAGGCTTCGGCGCCGTACAGCAGGTAGCCGGCAACGGCCTCGACCGGGCTGCGGAAATCGAGCGTCTGCGTGGTGCGCCACCACACGTAGCGTACGGTCGCGAGCAGCGCGAGCGACGCGAGCGCGAGCGTCGGCAGATGGCCTGGCAGGCGGCGCAGCGTGAGCGCCAGCACCGCGACGATCGCGAAGAACGCGAACTGCGCGCCGGGCATCAGCGGCGACATCCCGGCCGCGGCCCATAGCAGCGCGCCGGCCACCAGCAGCAGCGGCGCGAGCCAGCGGCGCCGGCCGACACCGTGC
>NZ_JAAGPM010000070.1:0-41100 GCF_017104865.1 Burkholderia sp. Ac-20349 | reverse complement strand
CGGCAGCCTGATGGTCAAGCAAGGCACGCCGGTCGAAACCGTGATGGCCGCGATCTTCGGCGTCGTGATAGCCGGGTCGTTCGTCGAGATGGGCGTGTCGCGCATCCTGCCGTTCGTGAAGCGCCTGCGCGTGCCGCTCGCGCTCGTCGCGGCGACCCTCGGCGTGGCGGTGATCGGGATGAACCTGCACTGGTGGAAGCTGTCGCGCGAGCGCGATGCACTGTCCGCACAGATCACCGAGACGCTGCTGTCCGCGTTCCCGAAGACGACGACGGTGCTCGATCCGCCCGCGCAGATGCAGCGCCAGCTCGACCAGTTGCGCCTGGCGGCCGGCGAGCTGTCGCCGAACGATTTCCTCGCGCTGTCGAGCGGGCTGTCGCGTTCGATGGGCGCGCTGCCGCTGAACGGCATCGCGTCGCTCGACTATCACGACCGGAAGCTCGATGTCGGCTTCAAGCCGGAGGTCAAGGTCGATCCCGATTTCACGCAGCGCCTCGCGCGTAACGGACTGTCCGGCGAAGTCGACAGCAACACGGGCAAATGGACGATCCGGAGCCGCTCATGAAGACCGAACAACTGAACCAGACGCTGGCCCAGTTCTGGGGCGAGCGCTCCCAGCGCGAAAAGATGTTGCTCGGTTGGGGCGGCACCGTGCTGGCGGTCGCGATCGCGTATTCGGTGCTGTGGTCGCCCGCGCAGGAAGGCCGCGCGCGGATCCAGCGCGAGCTGCCGACGATGCGCCGCGAGCTCGCGCAAATGACCGCGCAGGCGAACGAGGCGAAGTCGCTGACGGCCGCCGCGCAGGGCGTGGCACCGACCGGCCTCGCGCTGAAGGACGCGCTGACCGCGTCGCTGTCCGATCACGGGCTGCAGGGTGCGCAGGTGCAGATCGTCGGCAACGGCGTGCAGGTCCAGATGAAGAACGTGTCGTTCCCGGCGTGGACGCAGTGGCTCGACGATGCGCGCCGGCAGTTCAAGGTGCAGGTCGGCGAGGCGCATGCGACCGCGCTGAAGGACGACGGCCAGGTCGACCTGACGGCCGTGATGCAACCGTCTACGCAGAAATGACGCAGTTGGATGACGCAAGTGGCGGTCGGCCGATGAGGCCGGGGATCAAGCGGTTCGCCACCGCATTGCCGTGGGTACTGGCGGGTGGCTTGGCGACGGCGGTGACGCTCGTCGCGCTCGCACCGGCCGCGTGGATCGCACCGCAGTTCGCACGCGCGACCGGCGGGCACGTGAATCTCGTCGATCCCGACGGGTCGCTGTGGCACGGCTCCGGCACGCTGATGCTCGCGCCGGGGGTCGACCAGAGCGCGGCGACGCTGCTGCCGGGCCGGGTCGAATGGACCACGGGTTTCTGGCCGCTGCTGACCGGGCGCGTGCAGATGCGCATGCGGCAGACCGAGGCGATGCCCGATGCGGTCACGCTCGATGCGACGTGGCGCGGCGCGGTGCTGTCGGCGGGCACGATGGCCGTGCCCGCGTCGCTGCTCGCGGGGCTCGGCACGCCGTTCAACACGCTCGACCTGCAGGGCGACGTGCGGCTCGGCTGGAGCGACTGGCGCCTGATCGGCAACAACGCGTTCGGCCAGCTGACGGTGACGATCGACTCGATGAGTTCGCGCGTCTCGCGCGTGAAGCCGCTCGGTTCGTACCGTGCGGTGCTGCAGGCGAAGGGGGCCGGCGCCGACCTCGACCTGTCAACGACGCACGGCCCGCTGTTCCTCGACGGCCACGGCAACTTCGGCCCGGGCCAGGGATCGTTCCGCGGCACCGCGCATTCGGCGCCCGAACAGCAGGCGAACCTCGCGGGGCTGCTGAACCTGCTCGGCCACCCGATCGGGAACAACGAGGTATCGCTGATCTTCGGCGACGCGCAGCGCTGACGCGCGCGTCGCCCTTCCCTTCCTACTTCTGCGCGAGCGGCGCGGCAACCGACGGTGCGGTGGCCGCGGGCGCGGCCGCACCGGACGCCGGCACGGGTGCCGGTGCCGCCATGTCGCCGTTCTCGCGCGCCATCTCCGCTACGTTCCAGCCGCCGCCGAGCGCCTTCACGAGCCCGACCGACGACGTCATCCGCTGCCCGGAGATCGTCGCGAGCTTCTGCTGCGCGGTGAATGCGGTGGTTTGCGCGGTCAGCACGTTCAGGTAGGCGACCGTGCCGGCCTTGTACTGGTTCGTGACGATCGCGAGCGAATGCTCGGCGCTGTCGACCGCCTGCCGCTGCACGTCGATTTCCTGCGCGAGGATGCGTTGCGACGCGAGGTTGTCCTCGACGTCCTGGAACGCGGTGAGCACCGCGAGGCGGTACGCGGCGACGTCCTGGTCGTAGGTCGCGCGCGCGGCGTCGGTCTGCGCGGCGCGCAGTCCGGCGTCGAACAGCGTCGCCGCGAGCTGCGGGCCGACCGTCCAGAAGCGTGCCGGCAGCGTGAACAGCTGCGACCACACCGAGCTCTGGAAGCCGCCGGTGGCCGACAGCGTGAGGGTCGGGAAGAACGCGGCGATCGCGACGCCGATCTGCTCGTTCGCGGCCGCCGCACGGCGCTCGGCCGCGGCGATGTCGGGCCGGCGCTCGAGGATCGCGGACGGCACGTCGACCGGCGTGATCGGCGGCTCGGCCGTGAGCGGATTCGGCGGCAGCGAGAAGGTCGATGCCGGCTCGCCGATCAGCGTCGCGATCGCATGCTCGTACTGCGCGCGCGCGACGCCGTTGTCGATCGACGCGGCCTGCGCGCTCTGCAGTTGCGTCTGCGCCTGGATCACGTCCGCGCGCGCGGCGACACCCTGCGCGTACTGGTTCTGCGTGAGTTTCAGCGACTGTTCGTACGACTTCACGGTGTCGTCGAGCAGCTTCTGCAGCGCATCGGACGTGCGCAGCTGGAAATAGGTCTGCGCGAGCAGCGCCTGCTGCGACAGCCGCGCATTGGCGAGATCGGCCGCGGCGGCCGCTTCGCCGGCACGCTGTGCGCTGACGGTACGGCTCACCTTGCCCCACAGGTCGGGTTCCCAGCTCGCGTCGAGGCCGATGCTGTAGCTGTTGTTGATCGAGCCGGTCGAACCGCTGCCGAAACTCGACGATGAACCCGACGACACCGACGTGCGCGGCGTGCGGGCGCGCGAGCCCGATGCGGTCAGCCCGACGGTCGGGAAATACGCGGCCCGCGCCTCGGTGACGAGCGCGCGCGCCTGCCGGTACGCGGCGGCCGATTGCGCGATGGTCTGGTTCGATGCGTTGAGCTTGCCGATCAGCGCATCGAGCTGCGGATCGTTGTAGACCGACCACCACGCGCCGCGGTCGGTGCGGTCGGCGGGCTGCGCGACCTTCCAGCCGGCCGGCGCTTCCTTGTACGCGGCGGGGATCGACGTGTCGGGCCGGTGATAGTCGGGCCCGACGGCGCAGCCGGCGAGCAGCACGGCCGTCGCAACGGCGACGGCGGCGCTCAGCGGGCGAAGGGCGCGCGGGAGGGTGGCGTACGGCATGGTGATTTTCCTGTCTGGGCGCGACGGCCGGCGAGCGGCGTCGCGCGATGCGGTCGTCGTGCCGCTGGCGGACAAATGGTAACTGACGGCGGGAAAGCTGCGCAGCCCCAAGGGTACGGTGCGCGGCGACAGGAATGTGTTACCGGCACGAGCGGCCGGTTTACCGGCCATTACGGCCAGCGGGCGGGAAGACGGGTGTGCGACGCCGGCCGTGCGGGGCGCGGCCGGCGCTCAGTCGGAGCAGTCAGGAAGGCGGGAGACGCGCGATGTCAGTGGCAGCGCGCGGGCAGCGGGAGCGGTTCGGCGGCGGACCGCCATGTCGACGGCTCCGTCGCGGCCGGCTGGCCCGTGCGGCGAGCGCCGTCTTTCGCGTTGCGCTGCCGGCGATGATCGAACCATGCGAACCCGAGCGCCGCGAGCGAGCCGCCCGGGACCACCAGCATCGTCACGTACAGCGCGATCTTCCAGCCGCGGTGCGGCCCGGAAAACGCATGATGAGCGGTATCGGTCAGGTTGCGGCGCAGCGCGCCGGCGGCATTTTTCAGGAACAGCATCGCGAACATCCTCGGGGTGCCCGCAGCGCGGGCGCATCGGTCAGAACATAGTCTCCGGCAGTGCAACATGCACGTCGTAACTGGTTGCCTCAAATAATATTGACTAAGCAATCAATTTTCAAGATACTGGGCGCGTTTAAATCTGAAACGCACTATTGCTGCGCGCGCAATCGCATGACCGGCGGCCTCTACGATCCCGAGAACATCGCGCTGGAAACCAGCCTCGGCTATTACCTGTCGAAGGCGAAGCAGGCGCTCGTCGAGCGGATGGACCGTGCGCTCGAACCGCTCGACCTCACCGCGCAGCAGATCGGCGTGATCCTGCTGTTGTCGCGCGGCTACGCGCGCACGCCGTTCGAGCTGTCCCGCAAGATGTCGTATGACAGCGGCTCGATGACGCGGATGCTCGACCGGCTCGAACGCAAGGGGCTGGTCGCCCGCTCGCGCAGCGAGCAGGACCGCCGGATGATCGAGCTGACGCTGACCGAACGCGGCGCCGACGCCGCCCGGGCGCTGCCGTCGCTGATCGCGACTGCGCTCAACGCGCAGCTCGACGGTTTCTCGGCTGACGAGCTCGCGACGCTCACCGGCCTGCTGCAACGCTTCATCGCCAACGGGCCCGGCTCGACCGGTTGCCCGACACCCGACGAAGAGGCGGACGGCTGATGTGCGCGGAGGCCCCATGTCTAGGTTAAGCGTTCGCTTATTTATCTGTCTGGGCAGAAGATGACAGGGCACGCGCTCCCCTTTTCCGTTGATCCGTTCCACCCGGCCGGGCTGCGCTGCGGCGCACACCCGTGCGTTGTGCCGGCGCGTCGCGCGCGCCGCGTCTAGGAGATTTCGATGTCCGCCACCACGGCATCTGCCGCCTCGCCGGCCGCTTCGCCCGCACCGCTGTCCGGCGGTGCACTCGCGCTGCTCACCGTCGGGCTCGCGCTCGGCACCTTCATGGAAGTGCTCGACACGTCGATCGCGAACGTCGCGGTGCCGACCATTTCGGGCAGCCTCGGCGTCGCGACGAGCGAAGGCACCTGGGTGATCTCGTCGTACTCGGTGGCGTCCGCAATCGCGGTGCCGCTCACTGGCTGGCTCGCGCGGCGGGTCGGCGAGGTGCGCCTGTTCACGCTGTCGGTGCTCGCGTTCACGGTCGCATCGGCGCTGTGCGGCCTCGCGACCAACTTCGAGACGCTGATCGCGTTCCGGCTGCTGCAGGGCCTCGTGTCGGGGCCGATGGTGCCGCTGTCGCAGACGATCCTGATGCGCAGCTACCCGCCCGCGAAGCGAGGGCTCGCGCTCGGGCTATGGGCGATGACGGTGATCGTCGCGCCGATCTTCGGCCCGTTGCTGGGCGGCTGGATCAGCGACAACTACACGTGGCCGTGGATCTTCTACATCAACCTGCCGATCGGCATCTTCTCGGCGACCTGCGCGTATTTCCTGCTGCGCGGCCGCGAGACGAAGACGTCGAAGCAGCGGATCGACGCAATCGGCCTCGCGCTGCTCGTGATCGGCGTGTCGTGCCTGCAGATGATGCTCGACCTCGGCAAGGACCGCGACTGGTTCAACTCGACGTTCATCGTCGCGCTGGCGCTGATCGCGGTCGTGTCGCTCGCGTTCATGCTCGTGTGGGAGGCGACCGAGAAGGAGCCGGTGGTCGACCTGTCGCTCTTCAAGGATCGAAACTTCGCGCTCGGCGCGATGATCATCTCGTTCGGCTTCATGGCGTTCTTCGGCTCGGTCGTGATCTTCCCGCTGTGGCTGCAGACGGTGATGGGCTACACGGCCGGCAAGGCCGGCCTCGCGACCGCGCCGGTCGGGCTGCTCGCGCTCGTGCTGTCGCCGCTGATCGGCCGCAACATGCACCGGCTCGACCTGCGGATGGTCGCGAGCTTCGCATTCATCGTGTTCGCCGGCGTGTCGATCTGGAACTCGACGTTTACGCTCGACGTGCCGTTCAACCATGTGATCCTGCCGCGTCTCGTGCAGGGGATCGGCGTCGCGTGCTTCTTCGTGCCGATGACGACGATCACGCTGTCGAGCATCCCCGACGAGCGGCTCGCAAGTGCATCGGGGCTGTCGAACTTCCTGCGCACGCTGTCCGGCGCGATCGGCACCGCGGCCAGCTCGACGTTCTGGGAGAACGACGCGATCTACCACCACGCGCGGCTGTCGGAATCGGTGAGCGTGTATGCGCAGAGCACGACCGACTACCAGGGCGCGCTGTCGCAGCTCGGCATCGTCGGCCAGACGGCCAATGCGCAGCTCAACCAGCTCGTCACCCAGCAGGGCTTCATGATGGCGACCAACGACTTCTTCCTGCTGTCGGCGTTCATGTTCGGCGCGCTCGCGTTGCTCGTGTGGGTCACGAAGCCGAGGAAGGGTGCGGGGCCGGCGATGGGGCATTGAAAGCGGCATGACTGTCGGCTGGCGCTCTCGGTTTGCGCCTTGCTTGCTTTCCTCGATTGAACTAAGCTAACGAAATATTTGAACTTAGTTCAATTGGAGGATGCGATGCATACCTACAACATGCACGACGCGAAAACGAACCTGTCGCGTTTGATCGACGAGGCCGTTCATGCCGGCGAACCGTTCGTGATCGCGAAAGCGGGCAAGCCGCTCGTCAAGGTGGTTCCGATCGATACGCCGGATCCCGTCCGGCCAAGCCGGATCGGTTTCATGAAGGACCAGATCAGTGTCCCGGCCGATTTCGACACGATGGGGAGCGACGAAATCGGCAAGCTGTTCGAGGGTGACGCATGAAGTTGCTGCTCGACACACACTTGCTTCTTTGGGCGGCAGCCGGTGCGGCCGAGCTGCCCGCCCGTGCCAGTGCACTCATCGAGGATCCCGCCTGTACACCGCTTTTCAGCGTTGCGAGCCTCTGGGAGATCGTCATCAAGCGTGGACTGGATCGCGACGATTTCCAGGTAGATCCAAACGTGCTCCGTCGCAATCTCATTGATGTCGGCTACGTGGAATTGCCGATCACGAGCGCACACGCACTTGCGGTCGAACAATTGCCGTCGATTCACCGCGATCCGTTTGACCGTCTCCTGGTCGCCCAGGCGATCTCGGAAGGCATCACGCTGCTCACGCACGATCATACTGTCGCCCGCTATCCGGGCCCGATCAAGCACGTCTGATTGCGCCCGCCTCGGCGGGCCTCACTCCCTCGCCCGCAACCCGCCGAACGCCAGATCGTCGCCGGGCGCGATCGGCAGCGTCGCCCGCGCCACTTCAAGCCACGCGCGCGCCGCGTGCGACAGATACCCTTTCTTCAGCCAGCCGAGCGCGATCGCCCACGTGATCTCCGGCTCGACGATCGGCCGGCACGTGAACTGGCCCGCGTCGAGCCGCCGGCAATACGGCTCAGGCAGCAGCGCGATGCCGACTCCCGCATGCACGAGCGCGGCCATGAAATCCCAGTGGCCGCTGCGGCTCACGATCGACGGCGTGAAACCGACCTGCCGGCACGCGTCCAGCACCGCATCGTGCAGCGCGAGGCTTTCCGCGTAGAACACGAACGACTCGCGCGCGAGATCCCCGAGCGGCACCGCCGCATGCTCCTCCCAGCGCGACTCGCGTGGCGCGACGAGCCACAGCGGCGCGCGCACCATCGGCAGCCGCTCGAAGGTGCCGGGATCGACCGGCTCCAGCAGCCCGCCCAGCTCCAGCTCGCCCGACGTCAGCGCGGCCTCGATCATCCGCGCGCCCTGCTCGAACAGCTTCAACTCGATGTTCGGATAGCGCTGCTTGTACGCGGCGATGATCGGCGTGAACAGCGAGCCGCCGAGCGGCGGGATCCCGATCGTCAGCTCGCCGCGCCCGAGCGTGCCGAGATCGTTCAGCTCCGACTGCAGCTGCGCCTGCGCGGCGAGCACGTCCTGGCCGCGCTGGAACACGATCCGCCCCGCGTCGGTCAGTACCATCTGCCGCCCGTCGCGCAGCAGCAGCGGCGAGCCGATCTCGTCCTCGAGCGCCTTCACCATCTTGCTGATGGTCGGCTGGGTCACGAACAGCTTGTCGGCGGCCGCCGTGAAACTCTGCTGGCGAACCACCTCGACGAAGTACCGCAGCGCGCGCAATTCCATCGATGACTCCCCAAATTGGTGCGGCGATCTGAATGAATTCCGAATTGGAATGACAAGGATAGAGACAAGTCATTTTATTTATGGTTAGGGGAAACCCTATACTCCCACCATCAACGGAATATCTGTAGGGAGCCTGCCATGACCAAGCCGACCGCCGCACTCGCCGCCCGCCCCGCTGCTTCGGGCAGCATGGCGCACACGGGCCGGATCGCGCTGCAGGCCGCCGCGCTCGGCGTGCTGTGGATGGCGGTCGACTGGGCCGTGCGCAAGATCGGGCTGCCGATTCCGTCCGGCGTGATCGGCCTCGCGGTGCTCCTGGTGCTGCTGTTCTCGGGCCGCGTCGCGCCCGCGTGGGTGAAGGACGGCGCGAACTGGCTGCTGTCCGACATGCTGCTGTTCTTCGTGCCGGCCGCCGTCGCGGCCGTGCAGTACGGCGGGTTGTTCCGCGAGGACGGCTGGCGCATCGCGCTGGTGATGCTCGCCGGCACCGCGTTCGTGATGGTCGCGGTGGCCGTCGCGGTCGACCTCGCCGCGAAGCTCGAGCGCCGGCTCGCCGCGCAGCGCGTGTTCGCCGAACGCCGCCGCGCGCGCCTGAGCGCCGTGTCCGCCCACTGAGCCGGAGCCTGCCATGCTTGCCGCATTGTCGAACCTGTCCGCCGACCAGGCGAACACCGCGATCTCGTTCGGCTGCTTCGTGCTGACGGTCGTGCTGTACTTCGCGTCGAAGCGGCTCTACGCGTACAAGAAGACGCTGCTGTTCTCGCCGCTCGTGTTCGTGCCGGGCGTGCTGGTGCTGCTCGTCCTGCTGACCGGCATCCCGTATTCGGTCTACTTCCGCGACACGCGCTGGCTGATGTGGCTGCTCGGCCCGGCGACGATCGCGTTCGCGGTGCCGATCTACGACTATCGCGACCTGATCCGCCGCCACTGGCTGTCGCTGTCGGTCGGCGTCGCAGTCGGGATCGGCGCGGGCGTGTGCGGGTCGCTGCTGCTCGCGAAGCTGCTCCACCTGTCGCCCGACCTGCAGCGCTCGCTGATGACGCGCTCGGTGTCGACGCCGTTCGCACTTGCGGTGTCGGACAAGATCCACGCGCCGAAGGATCTCACCGCGCTGTTCGTGATCGCGACCGGCATCTGCGGGATGCTGCTCGGCGAGCTGGTGCTCGCGCTGGTGCCGATGCGCACGCGGCTGGCGCGCGGCGCGCTGTTCGGCGCGGCCGCCCACGGCGTGGGCACCGCGAAGGCACGCGAGATCGGCAGCGAGGAAGGCGTCGTGTCGAGCCTGACGATGATGATCGCCGGCGTCGCGATGGTGCTGATCGCGCCGCTCCTGACGCTGCTGCCGATCTGACCGGGCGGCCGACGCCCGCCGCGCGCCGGCACGACCCGATCGTGCCCGCCGCCTTTCGGCGCGACAGACCCCGAGCTGCGGAAACGGCACCACCTTCCGGCCACGCCTGCTCCTCCGTCCACCAGCCCGACGGCCTTTCCGCACCCGGCATGGTCGCCTTCTCCCGGCCAGGCCCGCTTCAGCCGCCAGCCCGGCGGCCCTTTCCGCCCCCACTTACCCTGCATCCGGCCGACAATCGGCTGAGATAGCCGCAAATCCCCCCTCTTTTCCACCCATCGGGCTCGGCCCGGATGCCGAACAATGCATGCTACGAGACATCACGCACGCATTCACATGGCCTCCACGACCGCAAACCCGACCGCCGACAAGCCGGCTTCATCCGGCAAGTTCAAGCGCATCGCGCTCATCGCCGTCATCGCGCTGGGCGCGGCGGCCGCCGCAGCCGGCGGCATGTACGTGTTCCTGAGCAAGGAAGGCGTCGGCCATGCGAGCACGCCCGCCGAGCCGGCACCGCTGGCGGCGCCGGTGTTCTTCCCGCTCGACCCGCTGACCGTGAACCTGCAGTCCGACGACGGCGCGCAGCACTACCTGCGCGTCGGCCTGTCGCTGAAGCTCACCGACCCGAAGGCGCAGGAGCAACTGACCGCGCGGATGCCGGAGATCCGCAGCCGGATCCTGCTCGCGCTGTCGAACAAGCATCCCGAGGAACTCGCGACGCCGGACGGCAAACGTTCGCTTGCGAAGGAACTGCGGGACCTGATCGAGCAGCCGACGCAGCCGGGCAACCAGCGCGCGAAGGTCGACGACGTGCTGTTCACCGAGTTCGTCGTCCAGTAACGCGGCCGCGAAAGGAGCGCGTATGGGTCACCAGGAGTTCATGTCCCAGGAGGAGGTCGATGCCCTCCTCAAGGGCGTCACGGGCGAAACCGATGCAGTCGACGAGCAGCGCGACACATCGGGCGTCCGCCCCTACAACATCGCGACGCAGGAGCGGATCGTCCGCGGCCGGATGCCCGGCCTCGAGATCATCAACGACCGCTTTGCGCGCCTGCTGCGGATCGGCATCTTCAACTTCATGCGGCGCACGGCGGAAATCTCCGTCAGCCAGGTGAAGGTGCTGAAGTACAGCGAGTTCACCCGCAACCTGCCGATCCCGACGAACCTGAACCTCGTGCACGTGAAGCCGCTGCGCGGCACGTCGCTGTTCGTGTTCGACCCGAACCTCGTGTTCTTCGTCGTCGACAACCTGTTCGGCGGCGACGGGCGCTTTCACACGCGCGTCGAGGGCCGCGATTTCACGGCCACCGAGCAGCGGATCATCGGCAAGCTGCTGAACCTCGTGTTCGAGCACTACACGACCGCGTGGAAGAGCGTGCGGCCGCTGCAGTTCGAATTCGTGCGCTCGGAGATGCACACGCAGTTCGCGAACGTCGCGACGCCGAACGAAATCGTGATCGTCACGCAGTTCTCGATCGAGTTCGGGCCGACGGGCGGCACGCTGCACATCTGCATGCCGTACTCGATGATCGAGCCGATCCGCGACGTGCTCAGCTCGCCGATCCAGGGCGAGGCGCTCGAAGTCGACCGCCGCTGGGTGCGCGTGCTGTCGCAGCAGGTGCAGGCCGCCGAAGTCGAGCTGACCGCGAACCTCGCCGAGATCTCGTCGACCTTCGAGAAGATCCTGAACCTGCGCGCGGGCGACGTGCTGCCGCTGGAAATCGAGGACACGATCACTGCCAAGGTCGACGGCGTGCCGGTGATGGAATGCGGCTACGGAATTTTCAATGGTCAATATGCGTTGCGCGTGCAGAAGATGATCAGCGCGGGCGATTCGATGAAGGAAGGTGGATATGAGTGAGCTGAACCAGACGCCCGAGGACGACGCACAAGCGATGGCCGACGCGGCCCTCGCGGCATCGGCCGCGGCGGAAGAAGATCCGGGCATGGACGACTGGGCGGCCGCGCTGGCCGAGCAGAACCAGCAGCCGGTGCAGGCGGGCGCGACGGGCGCCGGCGTGTTCCAGCCGCTGTCGAAGGCCGCGGCGACCTCGACGCACAACGACATCGAGATGATCCTCGACATCCCGGTCAAGATGACCGTGGAGCTCGGCCGCACGAAGATCGCGATCCGCAACCTGCTGCAGCTCGCGCAGGGCTCGGTCGTCGAGCTCGACGGCCTCGCCGGCGAGCCGATGGACGTGCTCGTGAACGGCTGCCTGATCGCACAGGGCGAGGTCGTGGTCGTCAACGACAAGTTCGGCATCCGCCTGACCGACATCATCACGCCGGCCGAACGCATCCGGAAGCTGAATCGATGAACGTAGTAGCGCCCGGCCGCCGCGTGCGCGTCGCAAGCGTGGCGGCGGCTGCCGCGGCCATGGCGGCGTCGCTTGCCTGCACACCGGCCGGCGCCGCCGACATGAACGCGGTGAACAACGCCGGGTCGATCGCATCGAGCGTGATGGTCGGCTCCGCCGCACCGTCGCTCGGCTTCGGCGCGGTGCTGCAGACGCTGGTCGGGCTCGCGGTCGTGATCGGTCTCGTATTCGCGTGCGCATGGCTCGCGCGCCGCTTCGGCTTTCAGCACGCCCGCCGCGGCGGCCCGCTGAAGGTCGTGTCGAGCGTCGCGGTCGGCGCGAAGGAAAGCGCGACGATCGTCGAGATCGGCGACACCTGGCTCGTGCTCGGCGTCGCGCCGGGCAACGTGCGACTGCTGCACACGCTGCCGGCCGGTTCGGCAGCGGCTCACGCGACGACGGCTTCGGCCGACGCGCCCGCCGGCGCCGCCCCGTCCGAAGGCGGCCTGCCCGGCACGTTCGGCTCGCGGTTTCGCGACGCGCTCGCGGGCGAAGCCGCGAAGCGCCTCGGTCGCGGCAAGGACCGCTGACATGGCGCCGCGCCCTTTTTCCGACCCCGCATTCCGATGAAACACGCCTTCCTGCATCGCGCGGCGCGCTTCGCGCCCGTGCTGATCCTCTGCCTCGCCCCCGCGCTCGCATATGCGCAGGCGAACGGCCTGCCCGCCTTCAACGCGAGCCCGGGCCCGCACGGCGGCACCACGTATTCGCTGAGCGTGCAGACGATGCTGCTGCTCACGATGCTGTCGTTCCTGCCGGCGATGATGCTGATGATGACGAGCTTCACGCGCATCATCATCGTGCTGTCGCTGCTGCGCCAGGCGCTCGGCACCGCGACGACGCCGCCGAACCAGGTGCTCGTCGGCCTCGCGATGTTCCTCACCTTCTTCGTGATGTCGCCGGTGCTCGACCGTGCGTACAACGACGGCTACAAGCCGTTCTCCGACGGCTCGATGCCGATGGAGCAGGCGGTGCAGCGCGGCGTCGCGCCGTTCAAGACCTTCATGCTGAAGCAGACCCGCGAGACCGATCTCGCGCTGTTCGCGAAGATCTCGAAGGCCGCGCCGATGCAGGGGCCTGAAGACGTGCCGCTGTCGCTGCTGGTGCCCGCGTTCGTCACGAGCGAGCTGAAGACCGGTTTCCAGATCGGCTTCACGGTGTTCATCCCGTTCCTGATCATCGACATGGTCGTCGCGAGCGTGCTGATGTCGATGGGGATGATGATGGTGTCGCCGTCCACCGTGTCGCTGCCGTTCAAGCTGATGCTGTTCGTGCTGGTCGACGGCTGGCAGCTGCTGATCGGCTCGCTCGCGCAGAGCTTTACGTAAGCGGCGGAGGAAACGCGCGATGACGCCCGAACAAGTGATGACCCTGGCGCACCAGGCGATGATGGTCGGCCTGCTGCTGGCCGCCCCGCTGCTGCTGGTCGCGCTCGCGGTCGGCCTCGTCGTGAGCCTGTTCCAGGCCGCGACGCAGATCAACGAGGCGACGCTGTCGTTCATCCCGAAGCTGCTCGCGGTCGCCGCGACGCTCGTGATCGCCGGCCCCTGGATGCTGACGACGATGCTCGACTACCTGCGGCAGACGCTGCTGCACGTCGCGACGCTCGGCGTCGGCTGAGCCGCGCGCACCACCCGGCGGCGATGTTCTCGGTTACCTACGCGCAGCTCAACGGCTGGCTCACGGCGTTCCTGTGGCCGTTCGTGCGGATGCTCGCGCTCGTCGCGACCGCGCCGGTCGTCGGCCACGCGGCGGTGCCCATCCGCGTGAAGATCGGCCTCGCCGCGTTCATGGCGCTGGTCGTCGCGCCCACGCTCGGCGCGATGCCGGACGTCACCGTGTTTTCCGCGCAGGGCATCTGGATCGTCGTCACGCAATTCCTGATCGGCGTCGCGATGGGCTTCACGATGCAGATCGTGTTCGCGGCCGTCGAGGCGGCCGGCGACTTCATCGGGCTGTCGATGGGGCTCGGCTTCGCCACCTTCTTCGATCCGCACACGAGCGGCGCGACGCCCGTGATGGGCCGCTTCCTGAACGCGGTCGCGATGCTCGCGTTCCTCGCGGTGGACGGCCACCTGCAGGTGTTCGCCGCGCTCACCGCGTCGTTCCAGTCGCTGCCGGTGTCGGCCGACCTGCTGCACGCGCCCGGCTGGCGCACGCTCGCCGCGTTCGGCACGACCGTGTTCGAGATGGGGTTGCTGCTCGCGCTGCCGGTGGTTGCGGCGCTCTTGATCGCGAACCTCGCGCTCGGCATCCTGAACCGCGCGGCGCCGCAGATCGGCGTGTTCCAGGTCGGCTTTCCCGTCACGATGCTCGTCGGGCTGTTGCTCGTGCAACTGATGATCCCGAACCTCGTGCCGTTCGTGTCGCACCTGTTCGACATGGGGCTCGACGCGATCGGCCGCGTGCTGACCGGCTGGCGCTGAGCGCCTCCCGCCCCTGTCCCCCGTTTCCCGCCTGTTCCGGCCCTGCGTTGCTGGAAAACCCCTAAAGGAATCGCCCGCCCGCGAAAGGTAGCGGAAGGTTTCGCCTCCCTATACTCGTCGTGACGATGCAGCAAGCATCGCGCCATACGAATACAACGAACGGAGACGACCCGATGCGACCCATCCTGCGCACCCTCGCCGTTGCAGCCAGCCTGAGCTGCGCGCTTGCCGCTCACCCCGCTTTCGCCGACGACGGCGGCAAGATCACGATCATGGTCGGCGGGATCGCGAAGCTGATCTACCTGCCCGCGCGGCTCACGCAGGAACTCGGCTACTTCAAGGCCGAAGGGCTCGACGTCGAGCTGCTGTCGCAGCCGGCCGGCGTCGACGCGGAGAACGAGCTGCTCGCGGGCGCCGTGCAGGGCGTGGTCGGCT
The DNA here is from genome assembly GCF_017104865.1 of Burkholderia sp. Ac-20349. Taxonomy (NCBI): domain Bacteria; kingdom Pseudomonadati; phylum Pseudomonadota; class Betaproteobacteria; order Burkholderiales; family Burkholderiaceae; genus Burkholderia; species Burkholderia sp. Ac-20349. The sequence goes on along the minus strand of NZ_JAAGPM010000070.1, from coordinate 26,403 downwards.
TCTACGACCACACGATCGACCTGCAGAGCAAGGGCAAGGACGTGAAGGCGATCGCCGTGTTCGGCCAGGTGCCGGGCGAAGTCGAGATGGTGTCGACCAAGGCCGCGCCGACCTTCAAGTCGATGGCCGACTCGAAGGGCAAGACGCTCGGCGTGACCGGCCTCGGCTCGTCGACCAGCTTCCTCACCCAATACCTCGCGCTGCAGCACGGCGTGCCGTCGACGCAGTACACGATGCTGCCGGTCGGCGCCGACGCGAGCTTCATCGCCGCGATCAAGCAGGGCCGTATCGACGCCGGGATGACGACCGAGCCGACCGTGTCCGCGCTCGAGAAGATGGGCGACGCGAAGGTGCTGGTCGACATGCGCACCGTCGACGGCACGCGTGCGGCGCTCGGCGGCACCTACCCGGCCGCGAGCCTGTACGTGCAGTCGGCCTGGGCCGAGTCGCACAAGGCGCAGGCCACCAAGCTCGCGCATGCATTCGCGAAGACGATGCAGTTCATCCACACCCACAGCGCCGACGAAATCGCCGCGAAGATGCCGGCCGACTACCAGAAGGACAAGGCGCTGTACGTGAGCGCGCTGAAGGCGTCGCTGCCGATGTACACGGCCGACGGCAAGATGCCGGCCGACGGCCCGGCGACCGTGCTGAAGGTGCTGTCGGCGTTCAACCCGTCGGTGAAAGGCAAGCATATCGACCTGGCGCGCACTTTCACGAACGATTTCGTGAACGCGAAGTAAGCGATCCCGGTTGCGGCGCCGGCGGCGGCGATCCCGCCGCCGAGCGTTCCCCCGTTCCGGCCCGGTTGACCGGCCCGGCGTCGTCACGATGCGACGCCCTCCTCACCCGCAGGACGAATGCGATGAACCAGGCAGTCTCCCCGAGCACACCGGCGATCGAGTTTCGCAACGTGTCGTGCCGCTTCATCTCGCCGGAAGGCAAGGCCACCGTCGCGCTGCGCGACTTCAGCATGAGCGTCGCGCGCGGCGAGTTCATCGCGATCGTCGGGCCGACCGGCTGCGGCAAGTCGACCACGCTGAACATGATCACCGGGCTGCTCAAGCCCGTGTCGGGCGAGGTGCGCGTGATGGGCCGCCCGGTCGACGGGATCGATCCGCGCATCGGCTTCGTGTTCCAGGCCGACGCCGTGTTCCCGTGGCGCAACGTGATCGACAACGTCGCGGCGGGGCCGCTGTTTCGCGGCCGCTCGAAGGACGTCGCGTACGCGCAGGCCGAGGAATGGATCCGCAAGGTCGGCCTCGACAAGTTCACGAAGCACTACCCGCACCAGCTTTCCGGCGGGATGAGGAAGCGCGTCGCGCTCGCGCAGACCTTCATCAACCAGCCGGAAATCCTGCTGATGGACGAGCCGTTCTCCGCGCTCGACATGCAGACGCGCACGCTGATGCAGGACGAGCTGCTGCAGCTCTGGTCCGCGAACAAGGGCTCGGTCGTGTTCGTCACGCACGATCTGGAAGAGGCGATCGCCCTCGCCGACCGCGTGTTCGTGCTGACGGCGCGGCCTGCCACGCTCAAGCGCGTGTACGAGATCGACCTGCCGCGCCCGCGCGTCACGTCGGAGATCCGCTACGACACGCGCTTCATCGAAATTTCCAAGGACATCTGGCACGACCTGCGCGAAGAAGTGCAGATCGGCTGACGCATACGCTCAAGGCAAGAACAGCAAGGACAGGAGCATGACCGACATGACGCTTCCCACCACCGCCATTCCGGCGACGACGCTCGAGGACGACGAGCGCGCCGCGCAACGCCGGCTGCGCCGCCGGCGCAACCTGATCGTCACGCTGCGGATCGCCGTGCTGGTGATCGTGCTCGGCGGGTGGGAACTCGCCGCACGCCTCAAGTGGATCGATCCGTTCTTCTTCTCGATGCCGTCGCTGATCTTCGACCAGATCCAGGACTGGTTCGTGAACGGCACGTCGCAGGGCCCGCTGCTCACGCAGGTGTGGGTCACGCTCGAGGAAACCGGCATCGGCTTCGTGATCGGCTCGGTTGCCGGTGTGATCTGCGGGATCGTGCTCGGCCGCAACAAGCTGATGGCCGACGTGTTCGGCCTGTACATCCAGATCGCGAACTCGATTCCGCGCGTCGTGCTCGGCTCGATCTTCGTGATCGCGCTGGGCCTCGGGATGGCGTCGAAGATCGCGCTGGCCGTCGTGATGGTGTTCTTCGTCGTGTTCGGCAACGCGTTCCAGGGCGTGCGCGAAGCCGACCGCTACCTGATCGCGAATGCGCAGATCCTCGGTGCGTCGCGCCGGCAGATCACCACGGCGGTCGTGATCCCGTCCGCGCTGAGCTGGATTCTCGCCAGCCTGCACGTGAGCTTCGGCTTCGCGCTGGTCGGTGCGGTCGTCGGCGAATTCCTGGGTTCCAAGCAGGGCATCGGTTTGCTAATCTCCACCGCCCAGGGCGCGTTCAACGCGAGCGGCGTGTTCGCGGCGATGATCGTGCTGGCCGTGGTCGCGCTGGCCGCCGACTACCTGCTGACCTGGCTCGAGAAGCGGCTGCTGAAGTGGCGCCCCGCGGCGTTCTGAACGCCGCAGACGGACGCCTGACATGACACTCCCGACCGCGCCGGCGCTCCCGGCGCGGTTCGGCATTTCGGAGAAGGAGCGCAACAGGATGGCGCACAGCCTGCGCGGACGGCTGCTGTGGTGGCTGCTGCTGCCGCTCGCGGTGTTCATGCTGATCGCGGGCGCGATGTCGTACGACACCGCGCGGACCACGGCCGCGCTCGTGCAGGACAGCGCGCTCGTCGCGTCCGCGCGCACGATCGGCGAGGACATCGAATGGCGCAACGGGCTGCCGGTCGCCGACGTGCCGCCGGCCGCGCTGGAGATTTTCGAATCGCCATCGCGCGATTCGGTGTTCTACAAGGTGATCGACGGCCACGACCGCCTGCTCGCCGGCACGCCGGCGCTCGACGTGCCCGCGCGGCACGGCATCGAGCCGACGCTGTACGACACGTCGCTCGACGGCGTGCCGCTGCGCGCGGTGGCCTACGATCGCCAGCTGTACGACGAGGGACACGTCGAGACGGTCACGGTGGTCGTCGCGAAGACGACGCGCTCGCACCGCGCGATGGTCGCGACGATCTGGCGGCCGCAGCTCGTGCGCCTGTCGCTGATGCTGATGCTCGCGATGGGGCTCGTCTACCTCGGCCTCACCTTCGAGATGCGGCCGCTGATGCAGCTGAAGGACGACGTGGCCGACCGCGGGCCGATGGAGCTGGAGCCGATCCGCCCCGAGCGGCTGCAGCACGAACTGCGGCCGATCGTCGACGCGATCAACCAGTGCATCGCGCGGCTCAATACGCACACGGCCACGCAGCGCCGCTTCATCGCGGATGCCGCGCACCAGCTACGCACGCCGATCGCGGTGCTCGACACGCAGATCCAGTACGCGCAGCGGCGCGGGCACGACGATCCCGAGCTCGCATCGGTGCTCGACAGCATGCAGCGCAGCAGCCGCAAGATGGCCGACGTGACCGACAAGCTGCTGCTGCTCGCGCATGCGGAGGCGACGCCGTCGACGCTGCTGAACCATCGCGTCGATCTCGCGGCCGTGGTGTCGAGCGTGCTCGAGGAAACGATCGTGCTCGCGCAGCGGCGCGACATCGACCTCGGTGCCGATCTCGGCGAGCGGCTCGACGTCGCGGGCAGCGACAGCCTGCTGACCGCGCTGGTGATGAACCTCGTCGACAACGCGGTGCGCTACACGCAGCCGGGCGGCTGCGTGACGGTGGCTGCACGCCGCGACGGCGACGCGATCGTCCTCGACGTGGTCGACAACGGCCCGGGTATCCCGGCCGAAGCGCGGCCGCACGTATTCAAGCGGTTCTACCGCGTGTCGGCCGATACCGAGGGCTCGGGCCTCGGGCTCGCGATCGTCCGCGAGATCGCGCAGGCGCACGGCGGCAGCGTGTCGCTCGCGCCGGGGGCCGGCAATCGCGGTATCGTCGTGACCGTGCGGCTGCCCGCCTACGATTGAAGAGAAGTCGCCATGAAACTCCTGCTGGTCGAAGACAACGCCGAACTCGCGCACTGGATCGTAAACCTGCTGCGCGGCGAGGATTTCGCGGTCGATTCCGTCGGCGACGGCGAACGCGCCGATACGGTGCTGAAGACCGAACGCTACGACGCGGTGCTGCTCGACATGCGCCTGCCCGGCATCAGCGGCAAGGAGGTGCTCGCGCGGCTGCGGCGCCGCAACGACAACGTGCCGGTGTTGATGCTGACCGCGCACGGCTCGGTCGACGACAAGGTCGACTGCTTCGGCGCGGGCGCCGACGATTACGTCGTGAAGCCGTTCGAATCGCGCGAGCTGGTCGCCCGGATTCGCGCACTGATCCGCCGGCAGGCCGGTGTCGGCACGACGCAGCTCGTGTGCGGCGATCTCGTCTATGCGTTCGGCACGCGCGAATTCCGCTGCGGCGAAACGGTGCTCGCGCTGCGCCGCCGCGAGCACGCGATCCTCGAAACGCTGATGCTGCAGCAGAACAAGACGGTGTCGAAGGCGCGGCTGATGGACAGCGTGTTCGCGCTCGACGACGAACCGAGCGCCGACGCGATCGACATCTACATCCACCGGCTGCGCAAGCATCTCGCGGGCAGCACGGCCGAGATCATCACGCTGCGCGGGCTGGGCTACATCCTGCGCATGAAGAGCACGCAGGACTGACAAGCGCCTTTGCGCGCCCTGAATATCGATTCGTAGCACGAAACGTCATCGACGCATGCCGGCGCCCCCGGCTTGCCTGCTTCCGCCCGCCTGCCCGATCCGTGATTGTTGCGCGTTCGGTGTTTTCACCGATCCGATTCTTGCGCCCGGGAAAGCGTCGTGAAGGATTGCACCCTCTACGATGCTACGCGTCGGCCCTCTCGCTGTGGCCGGCAAGAGTCGGCATACATTACGTACTGCCAACGACCAGATTTCAATGCGGCAGCTCGGAGGAGACGATCTTGAAACGAAAAACCCTTGCCCTTTCCATCGCGGCGGCTGGCCTGTGCGCCGGTACCCAGGCGCATGCGCAGTCGAGCGTGCAGCTCTACGGCCTGATGGACCTGAGCTTTCCGACCTACCGGACCCACGCCGACGCGAACGGCAATCACGTGATCGGGATGGGCAACGAAGGCGAGCCGTGGTTCAGCGGCAGTCGCTGGGGCCTGCGCGGCGCCGAAGACATCGGCGGCGGCACGAAGGTCATCTTCCGCCTCGAAAGCGAATACGTGGTCGCGAACGGCCAGATGGAAGACAACGGCCAGATCTTCGACCGCGATGCGTGGGTCGGCATCCAGGACGAGCGCTTCGGCAAGCTGACGGCCGGTTTCCAGAACACGATCGCGCGCGACGCGGCCGCGATCTACGGCGATCCGTACGGCTCCGCGAAGCTGTCGACCGAGGAAGGCGGCTGGACCAATTCGAACAACTTCAAGCAGATGATCTTCTACGCGGCCGGCCCGACCGGCACGCGCTACAACAACGGCATCGCGTGGAAGAAGCTGTTCAGCAACGGCATCTTCGCGAGCGCCGGCTACCAGTTCAGCAACTCGACCGCATTCGCGACCGGCTCCGCGTACCAGGTCGCGCTCGGCTACAACGGCGGGCCGTTCAACGTGTCGGGCTTCTACAACCACGTGAACAACGGCGGCTTCACGAACCAGACGTTCTCGGTCGGCGGCAACTACGCATTCAGCATCGTGCGCCTGAACGCCGGCTACTTCCGCTACAACGGCGACCAGGGCTCGCTCGGCCAGCGCCACGACGATTCGTGGACCGTGTCGGTGAAGGTGGCGCCGCCCGGTGCGCTCGACTACGAGCTCGGCTACCAGCAGATGCGCGTGAAGAACGCCGCGTACAACACGGACGGTTTCGTCCCGAACGCGAACCTCGGCGCGTTCAGCCTGACGAACGGCGTCGGCAACGGCTTCAAGGAAACGATCTACGGGTCGGTGTTCTATCACCTGAGCAAGCGCACCGAGGTCTACCTCGCCGGCGACTACATGAAACTGCACGGCGGCTATACGGTGTCGTCGACGTTCGGCGCGAAGAACCAGCTCGAACTGACGTCGGGCATCCGCACGCGTTTCTGACCCCAAGCGGGGCCCGCCGGGCCCCGCCGCACCCTCCGTCCGGGATTCTCCATGCGGGCACGCCGGCGCTTGGCGCCGACCGTGCCCTTTTTTTCGTCCTTTCCGGCGTACCGCCGGGGACGCCCGCCAGGCGGCCGTCGGCCGGCCATGCGACAACCGGCCCGAAGCCGCTTGCGGCCCGTCCGGCGGGCGATCGCGGCCGATGTCCGCACGATCGCCCCACATCGGCGCTTGACCTCGGACGATCGACTCGATAGCGTTTCGGGTTTGCCCGGGCGGCCGTTGCCGCCGGTGCCGCGAGCGCGCCCGACGTCCTGGCGCGCGCGGCCGGGCTCCGATGGAAAAGACGATGCAGAAACTCGATGCGGCGAGCCCGCAGGCGATGTCGACCGATTTCACCGCCGACAACGTCGCGCGCCTGAAGGCGCTGTTCCCCGAACTCGTGACCGAAGGCCCCGGCGGCGCGTCGGTCGACGTCGACGTGCTGAAGGCGCTGATCGGCGAACGCACGGTCGGCGACGCCGACGAGCGCTACGGCTTCCACTGGCATGGCAAGCGCAGCGCGCGCCAGGCCGCGCTCACGCCGTCGACGGGCACGCTGCGGCCCTGCCCCGACGACAGCGTCGCGTGGGACGACACGCGCCATCTCGTGATCGAGGGCGACAACCTCGACGTGATGAAGCTGCTGCACAAGAGTTACGCAGGCAAGGTGAAGCTCGTCTACATCGACCCGCCGTACAACACCGGCAGCGATTTCGTCTATCCGGACGACTTCAGCGACAGCATCCGCCACTACCTGGCGATGACCGGGCAGACCCAGGGCGGCGTGAAGCGCAGCACCAACACCGAGGCGAACGGCCGGTTCCACACCGACTGGCTGAACATGATGTATCCGCGCCTGAAGCTCGCGCACGCGCTGCTGTCCGATGAAGGGCTGATCGCCGTCCACATCGACGAGCACGAAGTGCACGCGCTGGTGCTGATGCTGCGCGAGATCTTCGGCGAGGAGAACGAGCTCGGCGTGGCCGTGTGGGACAAGCGCAACCCGAAGGGCGACGCGCGCGGCGTCGCGTACCAGCACGAATCGCTGGTGCTGTTCGCGCGCAATGCAGAGACGCTGCTCGAACAGGCGCCGCTCAAGCGCCCGAAGCGCAATGCGCAGCGCATGCTCGACGCCGCGCACGACGCCGTGTACCGCAGCGGCAACGCGAAGGACGCGCAGAAGGCGTATCGGGCATGGATGAAGGCGCAGACCAACCTGTCCGGCGGCGAGGTGATGTACGACCGGCTGTCGGAAGAAGGCCGCGTGTACCGCCTCGTGTCGATGGCCTGGCCGAACAAGAAGAAGGCGCCGGAAGAGTATTTCACGCCGCTGATCCACCCGGTCACCGGCAAGCCGTGCGCGATGCCGGCACGCGGCTGGCGCAACCCGCCTGCGACGATGCAGGCGCTGATCGAGCGCGGCCAGATCGAATTCGGCGCGGATGAAAGCACGCAGCCGCAGCGGATCTACTACCTCGACGAGAACATGTACGAGAACGTGCCGTCGGTGCTGCCGTTCGCCGGCTCCGACGACGCGCTACTGAAGACGCTCGGGATCCCGTTCGACCTGCCGAAGCCGGTCGATTTCGCGGCGGCCGTGATCGGCTGGTGCACGCGCGGCGACGACATCGTGCTCGACTGCTTCGCGGGCTCCGGCTCGACCGGCCACGCGGTGATGCAGGTGAACGCGACCGACGGCGGCGCGCGCCGCTACGTGCTCGTGCAATTGCCCGAAGCGCTCGACCGCCGCGACAAGACGCAACTGGCGGCCGCCGATTTCTGCGCGAAGCTGAAGAAGCCGCTGACGCTCGCCGAAGTCACGAAGGAGCGCCTGCGCCGTGCCGCGCAGCAGGTCGCGCGCGACTATCCGGAAAGCTATGGCGACCTCGGCTTCCGCGTGTACCGGCTCGACACGACCAACGTGATCGAGTGGGACCCGCGCCGCGACGACTTCGACCACGCCCTCTTCGCCTCCGTCGAGCACGTGAAGACCGGCCGCACCGAGGACGACCTGCTCGCCGAGCTGACGCTGAAGCTCGGCCTCGACCTGTGCACGCCGGTCGAGCATCACCAGGTTGCGGCCAAGACCGTGCACCTGATCGGCCGCTCGATCGTCGCCTGCTTCGATGCGCGCATCGCGCGCGACGACGCGGGCCCGCTGGCCGACGGCATCGTCGACCTGCTCGACGCGACCGGCACGACGCACGACGTCACGTGCCTGTTCCGCGACAGCGGCTTCGTCGACGACGTCGCGAAGCTCAATCTCGCCGCGCTGCTCGAACAGCACGGCGTGAAGCGCGTGCGGAGCCTGTGATGCGGCTGCATTTCGAAGCGGATCTCGACTACCAGCGCGAGGCGATCGATGCCGTCTGCGACCTGTTTCGCGGCCAGGAATCGTATCGCGGCGACTTCAGCGTGCTCGCGAACGCCGCCCCCGGCACGACGGCCGCCGCGCAGGGCTCGCTCGGCTTCGCGGTGTCGGAACAGGGCGTCGGCAACCGGCTGTCGCTGACCGACGACGCGCTCGCGCGCAATCTCGCCGACGTGCAGCTGCGCGGCGGGCTGCCGCCGTCCGGCCTGCCCGGCTCGCGCGACTTCACCGTCGAGATGGAGACCGGCACCGGCAAGACCTACGTGTACCTGCGCACGATCTTCGAGCTGAACCGCCGCTACGGCTTCACGAAGTTCGTGATCGTCGTGCCGTCGATCGCGATCAAGGAAGGCGTGCACAAGACGCTCGCGATCACCGAGGATCACTTCCGCGCGTTGTACGCGGGCGTGCCGTACGACTACTTCCTGTACGACTCCGCGAAGCTCGGCCAGGTGCGCCACTTCGCGGCGAGCGCGGCGATCCAGGTCATGGTGATGACGGTGGCCGCGATCAACAAGAAGGAAATCAACAACCTCTACAAGGACAGCGAGAAGACCGGCGGCGAGAAGCCGATCGACCTGATCCGCGCGACGCGGCCGATCGTGATCGTCGACGAGCCGCAAAGCGTCGACGGCGGGCTCGAAGGCCGCGGCCGCGAAGCGCTCGCCGCGATGGCGCCGCTCTGCACGCTGCGCTATTCGGCCACGCACGTCGACCGTCACCACATGGTGTACCGGCTCGACGCGGTCGACGCGTACGAGCGCAAGCTGGTCAAGCAGATCGAGATCGCGTCGGCGATCGTCGAGGATGCGCACAACAAGCCGTACGTGCGGCTCGTGGGCGTGTCGAACCGGCGCGGCGCGATCAGCGCGCGCGTCGAGCTCGACGTCGCGACGACGGCCGGCGTGAAGCGCCAGATCGTGACGGCCACCGACGGCGACGATCTCGAACGCCTGACCAAGCGCGCGCTGTACGCGGGGCTGCGGATCGGCGAAGTGCATGCGGTGAAGGGTGCCGAATACGTCGAGCTGCGCCATCCGGAAGGCGAGGCGTTCCTGTCGCTCGGCGAGGCATTCGGCGACATCGACACGCTCGCCGTGCAGCGCGAAATGATCCGCCGCACGATCCGCGAGCATCTGGACAAGGAGCTGCGCCTGGCCGAACGCGGCGTGAAGGTGCTGTCGCTGTTCTTCGTCGATTCGGTCGAGCGCTATCGCCGCTACGACGAGAACGGGATGCCCGCGAAGGGCGACTACGCGCTGATCTTCGAAGAGGAATATGCGCGGGCGGCGCGCGTGCCGGCCTACCGCGCGCTGTTCGACGGCGTCGACGTCGCGCTCGAAGTCGGGCGCGCACACAACGGCTACTTCTCGATCGACCGCAAGGGCGGCTGGACCGACACGAGCGAAAGCAGCGCCGCGGCCCGCGAGAACGCGGAGCGCGCATACGGCCTCATCATGCGCGAGAAGGAAGCGCTGCTGTCGTTCGACACGCCGCTGAAGTTCATCTTCTCGCACTCGGCGCTGAAGGAAGGCTGGGACAACCCGAACGTGTTCCAGATCTGCACGCTGCGCGACATCCAGACCGAACGCGAGCGCCGCCAGACGCTCGGGCGCGGGCTGCGCCTCGCCGTCGACCAGGACGGCGAACGCGTGCGCGATGCGGGCGTGAACACGCTCACCGTGATCGCGACCGAGCGCTACGAGTCGTTCGCGGAGAACCTGCAGAAGGAAATCGAGGCCGATACGGGCATCCGGTTCGGGATCGTCGAGGAACACCAGTTCGCGGCGCTGCCCGTGCAGGAAGGCGACGGGCCCGCGCATGCGCTCGGCGTCGAACTGTCGTGCGTGCTGTGGAACCATCTGCACGAACAAGGCTACGTCGACGCGCAGGGCAAGGTGCTCGACCGGCTGAAGGACGCGCTGCGCCAGAGCGCGCTGGTGCTGCCCGATGCGTTCGAAATGCTGCGCGCGCCGATCGTCGCGACGCTGCGCAAGCTGTCGGGCCGCTTCGCGGTGCGCAACGCGGACGAGCGCCGTGCGATCGCGCTGCGACGCGACGCGTCGGGCAAGGCCGTCGTGTTCGGCGAGGAGTTCCGCGCGCTGTGGGACCGCATCCGTCATCGCACCGTGTACCGCGTCGAGTTCGACAACGCGAAGCTCGTGCGCGACTGCGCGGCCGCGCTGCACGCCGCGCCGGACATCGCGCGCGCCCGGCTGCAGTGGCGCAAGGCCGAGATCGACATCGGCAAGGCCGGCATCGAGGCGATCGAGGTGGCCGGCGCCGGCACGGTGCTGCTCGACGAAGGCGAGCTGCCGCTGCCCGACCTGCTCACCGAGCTGCAGGACCGCACGCAGCTCACGCGCCGTTCGCTGGCGACGATCCTGGCCGACAGCGGCCGGCTCGAGGATTTCCGCGTGAATCCGCAGCAGTTCATCGCGGTCGCGGCCGATGCGATCAACCGCTGCAAGCGGCTCGCGCTGGTCGCGGGCATCGCGTACCGCAAGCTCGGCGAGCGCCACGTACATGCGCTCGAATCGTTCGAGAGCGAGGCGCTGACCGGCTATCTGCGCAACCTGCGGCCCGATGCGCAGAAGTCGATCTACGAAGCGGTCGTGTGCGAGACGGACGCGGAGCGTGCGTTCGCCGATGCGCTCGAGGCGCACGACGGCGTGAGGCTGTACGCGAAGCTGCCCGCGTGGTTCCGCGTGTCGACGCCGCTCGGCAGCTATCACCCGGACTGGGCCGTGCTCGCGGAACAGGACGGTGGCGAACGGCTGTACTTCGTCGTCGATACGCCGAATGCGGACGGCAACGTGCCGAGCGAGCACGAGCGGGCGAAGCTCGCGTGCGGCGAGGCGCATTTCCGGGCGCTGGTGGACGGCGACGGCGCGGCGCGCTTCGTGCGCGTCAGGCAGGCGGACGCCTTGTTTGAACCTGCGGTGCCGCTGGCGGGCGCCGGGCGATAAAGCGAAGGGCGGCGATGAGCCGCCCTTTTTTATTGGTCGTTTCGACGCGGCCGGGCGCGCTTGCGATCCGCACGCTTCGCGCCGGTTTCCTGCCTGTCATCCACGTGTAAGCGTTCCGTATTCGCGCCCGTTCGCCGCGCGGTTACGGCTGGTTGCAAATCGGGTCGGCACGATGTTTTCGCGCGACAGCCGCGTGGCATTTCCGCCATGAAAAAAGGGCGCCGAAGCGCCCTTCCATCGCATTTGCGCGCCGCGCTTAAAGCGTGCGGCCCAATGCGTGGTGATGCGAATGATGCGTGGTCGTCGACGCGTGCGTGGCATGGCCATGCGCATGTCCGTGCGTGTGACCGTGGCCCGGCTGCACGCCGGCGCGATCGGCGATCGTGTCGGAGCGGTCGGCCGCGCGCGACAGGCCCTTGTCGCGGTCGCCCGCGTGCATGCTATTCGAGTTGCTCATCGCCTGGCCGCTCATGTGGCCGGCGGACATGCCGCCTGCATTGCCGCCCAAACCGCCTGCACCGTGACCGCCGCCACCACCGTTTCCGCCGCCATTGCCGCCGGCTGCGGCATACGCGGAAACCGTGCCGAGCGCGAGCAGCGCGGCCATCAGTACGGACAGGTATCGTTGCTGTTTCATCTTGTGCTCCCTGGAGCGCGTTCGTGTGACTGCATTCTATGAACGCGCAAAATTCGCGCCACACGACGTTGTAAATGATCGTAACGATGCGCGCGGCGCGCATTCATCAGATCAATCAGGATGGTGCGTGAACGGGGATCGAAGCAGGCGGGCGCGGCGCCGCTGCGCCGCCCCGGTGACGAGGGTGCTTACTGCGCCTGCTGCATGCCCTGCGCGGCGGCCTTGTGCTGCGCGGCCTCTTCTTGCGCGTGCTTCTTCGCCATGTGGTGACCGACGATACAGCCGCCAACCGCGCCGACGACCGCGTGGTGCCCCGCATAGTGGCCGGCCACACCGCCGACCACCGCACCCTTCATGCAGCCCGCCGCATGCGCGCTGCCGATGGTGGCAAGCGCAACGACGGCAGCGGTGGCGCACAGCCTGATGTGTCGAATGGGCATCATGTGTTCACTCTCCTCTTGTTGTGTTCAGTCGAACCGCTTAATCCCAGCGGCCGCCGCGCCAACCGCCGCGATCGTGCCATTCGTGCTCGCGCCATTCACGGCGGCGCCACTCGTGTTCGCGCCATTCGCGCTGACGCCAGCCATCGCCGCGCCAGCCGTCATCGCGATAGCCGACCGGTGCGTACATGACCGGCGGCGGCGGCGCCACGTAGACGGGCGCCGGCGCTGCATAGGCCGGTACGCCGATGCCGACCGACAGGTCGACGTGAGCCGATGCGACGCCCGAGGCTGCCAGCGCCGCTACACCGAGAACTGCACCGAGAATGAGTTTCTTGTTCATCTCGCGACTCCCTGCACGTGTCGTGCGTCATGTGAATACGGTTCGGAGTCTAGGCACCGGACACGGACACAGGTGAAACGGGTATGCGAGACAGGTAACGGACGTTTACGGGTGCCCGCAAAGCCTTGCCGGACAAGCGAGAGGCGGCATTCTACGCACCGTTTCAACCGTGCGTCGGGCCGGTAAAACGGGGATTTTCGGCACGAAGCCGCACGATCGGGCACGCGCCGGCGTGCGCGCGAATGCGCCGAAAGCGAACCGCCCGCATCGTACGCGAGCGGTTCGCCGGCGCGCGTGTCACGCGCGGATATCGTCGACGCTGCGCAGCCAGTGCACGCTGAACAGGTTGTCTGCGTCGGTCCACACGGTATCGGGCTCGAATCCTGCGCGGCGCGCGATCGCATGGAAGCCGTCGATCGTGAACTTGTGCGAATTCTCCGTGTGGATGCGTTCGCCTGCGTCGAAGCGGAGTGCGTGGCCGCGCACGTGCACGGTCTGCGCGATGTCGCTGACGAGATGCATCTCGATGCGCTGCCGCGTGCTGTCGTAGAACGCGCAATGCGAGAACGCATCGACGTCGAAATCCGCACCGAGCTCGGCGTTCGCGCGCACCAGCAGGTTCAGGTTGAACTGCGCGGTCACGCCCTGCGCATCGTTGTACGCGTCGTGCAGCGTGCGCGCGTCCTTCACCAGATCGGCGCCGACCAGCAAGCCGCCGCCGCGCAGCAACCGCGCGGCATCGCGCAGGAACGCATCGGCTTCTTCCGGCGAGAAGTTGCCGATCGTCGAACCGGGAAAGAAGCCGATGCGCCGCGCCGGTACCGCGGTCAGCTCGGCCAGTTGCTCGGCCTTCGTGTAGTCGGCCGCGATCGGCGCGACGTCGAGCCACGGATACGCGGCACGCAGCCGCGCGGCAGCGTCGTGCAGATAGTCGGCCGAGATGTCGACCGGCACGTAGCGCGCCGGCGCATTCGCATAGTTGCCCGCGAACGCGTCGAGCAGCACGCGGATCTTCTCGAGCGAGCCCGCGCCGAATTCGACGAGTTCCGCATGCGGGCCGACGCGCCGCACGATCTCGGCCGCGCGATCGCGCAGGATGCCGAGCTCGGTGCGGGTCGGGTAATACTCGGGCAACTCGCAGATGCGATCGAACAACGTGGAGCCGGCCGCATCGTAGAAGTATTTCGGCGGAATGCTGCGCGGCGTGCGCGACAGTCCGTCGATCAGGTCGCGCTCGAACGCGCTCGGCCGCGAATCGCGGGCGGGTTGCTGGCCACCGCTCGTGGCCGTCTGGTCAGACGTCTCGCGCAAGTCGCACTCCCGTGAATTGCCAGCGCGCGGCCGGCGGAAAGAAATTGCGGTACGTCGGCCGTTCGTGCCCGGGCGGCGTCGCGATGCTGCTGCCGCGCAGGACTTGCTGGCCGACCATGAACTTGCCGTTGTATTCGGCCGCGACACCCGCGAGCGGCCGAAAGCCCGGATACGGCTCGTAGGACGAGCGCGTCCATTGCCACACGTGCCCGAGCATCTGCCGGATGCCTTCGGCGGGGAACGCGGCTTCCCATTCGAATTCGGTCGGCAGGCGTGCGCCGGCCCATTCCGCATACGCGGCCGCTTCGTAGAAGCTCACGTGGCACACCGGCGCGTCGGGTGCGAGCGGCTCGACGCCGTGCAGGCCGAACGTACGCCGCACGCGCGTGGCGGTCGCATCGTCGTCGTCGGGCATCCAGTACGCGGGCCCTTGCCACCCTTCCCGCTGTACCGTGGCCCAGCCGTCCGACAACCAGAACTCGGGGCGCGTGTAGCCGCCGTCGGCGACGAACGCTGCAAATTCCGCGTTCGTCACCAGGCGGTTCGCGATCTCGTACGGCCGCACGAGCGCCGTATGGCGCGGCCGTTCGTTGTCGAACGAGAACGCATCGCCGTCGTGGCCGATCTCGACGAGCCCGCCCGGCTGGTGCAGCCAGTGCCGCGCGCCGGCGTCACCCGCGGCCATTGCACCCGCATCCGTCCCGTTGCGCGGCCGGAAGGCCGGCTTCAGCGGGTTGCACGAGAACGCGTGCAGCATGTCGGTGACGATCAGCTCCTGATGCTGCTGTTCGTGATGCAGGCCGAGCACGACCTCGGGCGCGATCGTCTCGAGCAGCGCCGCATCGGCACCGGCCAGCGCGCGCAGCATCGCATCGTCGACGTACTGCCGGTACGCATGCACTTCGTCGAGCGACGGACGCGTGAGCAGCCCGCGTTGCGGCCGCGGATGGCGCGGGCCGAGCGCTTCGTAATAGGAATTGAAGAGGAACTGGAAGGCCGCGTCGAACGGCGCGTAGCCGGGCACGCGACGCATCAGCACGACGGTTTCGAAGAACCAGGTCGTATGCGCGAGGTGCCATTTCGTCGGACTGGCGTCGGGCATCGACTGCACGGCCTGGTCTTCGGCGGAGAGCGTCGCGGTCAACGCGACACTATGCGCGCGCACGTTCTGGTAACGGCGCTGAAGCTGTGATGCAAGGAGGCTCATCGGTTTACCGTCCACGTCGCGATTCGCTGCGTTGCGTTGCCGGAAAAAGGAAAGCCTTGCGCGTGATGCGCGCGGCTGACGTGCGACCTGCTGCTGCGTCGTCGGGCAGCCGGCGCGCGCGCCGGGCCGCACATGCGGCGTCACTTCATCTGCCCGTGCAGAACAGTATGGGCTAGAAATGTGAATGCTGCTGATCGAGATGCGGACGAAACGGCTGCGAAATGTAAATGTAAGTAACCGATCTCCTGCCAATTGCTGACATCAGCGCATATCGCGGTGCGGGCGTCGCCCGTTGCGATCGGCGCACGCCGCGGGCCGTTCACGCGGCGGCGATCGTCACCATGACGTGAACGCGGAATCGTCTGACCTGCACGGGCGCACGAAGCATGCTCGCCGCATTTTTCGCGTTCGACGCGCACCCTGCCCGCCCTTGCCCGACAGCGTTCCGCGCCGGTCCGCTCGACGATTTCGAAAAATTTTTTCGCCGATGTCACATCCGCGGGGGGCTCGCTCGTCATATCACCGGAACCCACACGAAAGGAGAAGGACCATGACTGCGAAACTCAATCCGTTTGCCGCCGCGCCCGCCCTGATGAAGAACTGGATGACCGTTTCGGTCGCCGCCGCGCAGAGCCTCGAGCCGACGCTGATCGAGCTGGTCAAGATCCGCGCGTCGCAGATCAACGCGTGCGCGAACTGCATTAACATGCACACGGCCGAGGCACGCGAGCAAGGCGAGACCGAGCAGCGCATCTACCTGCTGTCCGCGTGGCGCGAAGCGCCCTGCTACACCGATCGCGAACGTGCAGCGCTCGGCTGGACCGAAGCACTCACGCGGCTGTCGGAGGGCCACGCGGCGCACGACGCAGCCTACGCGGCGCTGAACGACCACTTCAGCCAGGAGGAACAGGTGAAACTCACGCTGATGATCAACGTGATCAACGGCTGGAACCGTCTCGCGGTCGGCTTCGGGTTGTGGATCGATCCGGCCGACGCGAAGGCCGCCGCCGCGAAGATGGTGGCCTGATGCCGAACCTCGACCCGGCCAAGGGCAGCGCCGAAGAACGGGCCGATGCGGCCGCGAGCTTCGACCCGCTGCGCCGCACGCTGATCCGCGTCGCGTACCGGATGCTCGGTTCCGTCGCGGATGCCGAGGACATGGTGCAGGAGGCGTTCATCCGCTGGATGGACGTCGACCGCACCGAGGTGCGCGTACCGGAAGCGTTCCTGCGCCGCATGGTGATGCGGATGTGCCTCGACCAGCTGAAGTCCGCGCGGCACCAGCGCGAGACCTATGTCGGCCCGTGGCTGCCCGAGCCGGTCGTCGAGGAAGATGAACAGGAAGACGTCACGCTGCCGCTGCTGCTCGCGCTCGAACGGCTCTCGCCGCTCGAACGCGCGGCGTTCCTGCTGCACGACGTCTTCGGTGTCGAGTTCGACGAAGTGGCCACGACGATCCAGCGCGACCCGGCCGCATGCCGGCAGCTCGCCGCGCGGGCCCGCACGCATGTGCGCGAGGCGCGGCCGCGTTTCCATGTCGAGAAGCAGCGCGGGATCGAATTGGCGGAAGCGTTTTTCGCGGCGTCACGCAGCGGCGACATGCGCGCGCTCGGCGCGATGCTCGCCGAGGACGTGAGCCTGCATTCGGACGGCGGCGGCAAGCGCACGGCCGCGGGCAAGCCGGTGTTCGGTTTCGAGCGCGTGATGAAGGTGCACGAGCATCTGGCCGAGCTGTTCGCCACGCATGCATCGAAACTCGTGCGCGCGGGCTTCATCAACGGGCTGCCGGGCATCGTCACGCTGGAATCCGACGGCGAGCTGCAGACCACGGCGCTCGAGATCGAGGACGGCAAGATCGTCGCGATCTATGTCGTGCGGAATCCTGACAAGTTGAAGCATCTGCACTGAGTGCGACCGGATCGTGCGTCGGGTGTGCCGTGCGCACGCGCGGCCGCGATGCGCCCTTTCCCCGTCCTGCCGCCCTGCTTGACCAGCCGCCGGTTCCTGCGATCAATACGTCCCGGCCACCATGTAGATCAGAATGCCGAGTAACGGCGTTGCCACCGCGAAACCGGCCGCCGCGAGCCAGTTCGTGCCGCCCTGCGCTTCGAGCAGCGCGAGAAACGATTCACGCGACGTCGCGTTCGGGCGCAGCTTCTCGATCTGACGTTCGACGTGCGTCTTGTAGAGGCTGTTCCCGTACCAGCCGAGCGACACCGCGATCCCGATCGTGACCGGGTCGAGCGTGCTCGATTCGAAGTATTTCGGGAAGAACAGCAGCTCGACCAGCGTGATCGAGAGCGACGCGCCAAGGACGGCTGCCGCCTGCCAGTACATGGATCGATACGCCATCCAGACCGGGCCCAGGAAACAGGCTGCCCAGTTCCACGACAGCCGGTTCTTCCGCGACGCGGCGATCTCCCATTTCCGCTCGAACCAGGCGGCTTTCTTGCCGACGTAAGCGGCGATTTCGTCGTTGCTCGCGGACGATGTGGCGGTCGTGACGTCGGACATGGTCGTGTGCTCTCAGTCGCGCGGCTCGCGCGTCGTTGTTTTGATGCGGTTCGGAAGCGGTGAAGATCGAACGGCGTACGAAGCAGCCGCTTCGGTCGCACACGATTCTACCTGCCGTGCAGCGTCCGTCGTATGGCAAGTCGAGGTGTCGGTGAGGCAGGATGCGATGCCGGGGATCGCGCAACGCATCGGGGCGACATGCGTTGTTTCGGCCGGAAAAAGAAAAACGCCACGCGATGTTGCCGCGTGGCGTTTGTATGTTGGCGAGCCGCATTGCCTGTAGGCAAGTTGTGCTGCCAGACCCCTTCATTTTGTTCGTTGGTAGGCTCGATTGGATTCGAACCAACGACCCCCACCATGTCAAGGTGGTGCTCTAACCAACTGAGCTACGAGCCTAAGAAGCCGCGAATTATAGAGAGCGTTTTTGAGGAGCGCAAGCCCTTTCGTGAAAATTTTTTGAATCGGGGTGCGCGGGGGCCGACGATCGATGCTGACTCGCGATGCCGGGATCGCTGGCTTCAGCGGTTCGCATCACAG
The DNA here is from genome assembly GCF_017104865.1 of Burkholderia sp. Ac-20349. Taxonomy (NCBI): domain Bacteria; kingdom Pseudomonadati; phylum Pseudomonadota; class Betaproteobacteria; order Burkholderiales; family Burkholderiaceae; genus Burkholderia; species Burkholderia sp. Ac-20349. The sequence goes on along the minus strand of NZ_JAAGPM010000070.1, from coordinate 7,916 downwards.
CAAAACGCGTCGACGCGCTGTGGGGTTATCCACATTGGCCTCTGGATAACCGTCCGATAAGCCTCTGGATTCACAGTGGAACGATTGAGGATATGTCGCCGCGGCTGTAAATCGACGAAAAGTTGTTCTGTGCTCCCCGGAGCTGTTCACGTGCGACACCCAAGGTTATGCATCCTGCTTCCTGTCGAGAATTCATGGGGTTAGGGACGTTATCCACTGTGAGGCACAGGGTTTGTTAACTATCACTACGTATGTATACGAACTCTGTTAACACCTTTGGATAAGCACAGTCCGCCGACTGTGATCCGTGCAGGATATGCACTGCGTGCAGCGATCGGATAAACGAAACGGCAAGCTGTGAGGGCATCGGACGATGCGCGAACCGCTGTGTCTGTAGAATCGCCGGCATTCAGGATGCGAGGGTCTGACGCACAGGCTCACGACATGAGCGATTCTTCGATGACCCGGCTCGACGCACTCGAGATCGATACCGTCGTACACCGGTTGCAGCGACACCCGGGCGACATCGTGTTCGAGCAGCGCGTGTCGATGCCGGAGGCCGATGTCCTGTGTTGCCGCTACAAAGGCGAGCGATTCAACGTGAAGTTCGATCTCGACTACGGGGTGTTCGTCGATCGGGTCGGGAAGCTGTCTCGCCGGGACATCGAAGAGATCGTCAGATGGCTCACCACAACGTGAGTCGGACGATGAGGGGCACAGGCACATGATTGATTCACTGACTGCGCTGCAGCGCTGGTACGCATCGCGCTGCGATGGCGTGTGGGAACACGCGCACGGCATCGAGATCGCCACGCTCGACAATCCGGGATGGGAGGTGAAGCTCAGCGGCGCGTCGTCCGGCAAGGCGATCGATCTGGCGATCGAGCGCGACGAGTCGGACTGGATATCCGTTCGCGCGACCCAGACTGAATTCGCCGGCTATGGCGGCCCGGGCAATTTGCCCGAGCTGCTGGCGCTCGCGGTCGAGTGGATCGACGGAAGCGCGACGAATGACGAAGGGCGAAGCGATCGATGAAGGCGCCTGTCAATGAGATGCTGGTGACGGACATTGCCAGCCACGTTGCGGTGGTCGTGACCGACGCGGAGTCTTCCGTCGATGCGCTGGCCCGGTTGGGCTTCGTCCGGCAAACCGATCGCTGGGAACGCGCGATCGCAGACGATACCGACCGCCGGGCGCTCGTGGCCGCGCTCGTCGAGCTCGATGCGCTGTTCTCCGCGGGCCGCGACTGGAGCCCGCAGGCGCTCGTCGAGTATTACCGGGGGATCGGCGTCGTTCGCAGCGCGTATCGTTCGATCGCATGGCGCGGGCCAGGGCAGGCCATCATCGAACGCCACGAATGTGGCGTGTGATCGATCGACGTTTTCACGACGCGATGAAACCGAAGAAAGAGCAGGGCGACGCGAGCGGCGCTCGCAATGGGAGCAGGTAATGGGATCGAGAGTTTGCCATCGGCACGGCGACAATTCGACAGCGACAACGTCGACGGGCGTTGCCGCACACATCAGGCTGCGCGGGCAGTGTGCGCCCGGCGAGCTCGTGAAGGTCTCGCTCGACCGGCCGAGATACAGCCGGGAGATGTGGATGCTGCGCGCTGAGCTCGACGCACACGAGGTCGATGCGACCTTTGTCGATCGGGTCGCACACGTGAAGGCATTTCCGAAGATCGCGGCGCTGGAGCGCTTGCGCGCGTATGTGTGTCTGGCGTGCCTGGACGAACTGCTGGTGCGCTCCGGCGAGACACCGCATAAACCGACGACGAAGGAGCAGGCGTTCGATACGTCCGTCGTTTCGGCGAATGCGAAATGGCCTCGCCATTTCGCGCGATGCGAGCTTCACGGCTTGATCCGGCCGACGCGGGCCTCACCGGATATCGAAACCGCGATTCTGACGATCGACGTGATCCGCGATTGTCACGTCGTGCGGGTGATCGATGCCAGGGGGGAGGGTGAATCCACGTACTGGTTTGACGAAGCGTTTCTGCGCAAGGTGTTCGGGCCGGATATCGACATCGTTGAATCGACGTTCCGGATCGACGATCAGGCCAGGTTCACGACGCTGTGGGACGCCGGTGAGTACGTGTGTCCGGTGTGTCTGCGGGAGGTGTTGAAACGCAGCGGCCTGGGCAACGACCAAACCGACGTGAACGCAACGGCGCAATCATGATGGACAGACAACCGGCACCGTTGCGCGAGGGTCAAGGATGACGGACACGATCTGGCGGGACGACCCGACTGACCGCCTGACGGACGACGCGGCGCGGCGCAAGATTTTCTGGCTGCTTCAACGCGTGAGCAGCCTGTCGCTCTGGACGCGCAAGCGCGACGCGTTTGCGCGATTCGCGAACGCGTACGAGCATGCCGTGAACACGTGGCCCGATGGCGATCCGGAGGCGATTCAGGACACCCACTTTCCGGCCATCGCCGACATTCTCGCGGTTTACGATCGAGGGCTGACCGAGTTGGCCCGAGGGAACCGGCGTGTCTGGAAGAGCAATGGGCCTTTCGAGGACCTGTTCTGGAAATATCACCATCTGAACGCGTATTTCTACCCTAATCCCGATTACTGGGATCGCGGTGGGCAGATTGCCCCATACCCGCCGAAGATCGACGCGCTGGCCCAACTGCTGCACGCGTCGGAATACCAGATGGACCATGCGCCGTTCGACCCGGGCAATCGATTCGGCGATACGGCAAAGCTGCGTTCGGCCAATCTCCTGCTGTCCCCGGATGCCTATGGGCACGGCTTCTACACGCTTCCGTATCCGGTGTTTCCGGCGGATCTGCCCGAGGTTCCGCAAGCCGTGGGCCAGGTGATCAAGACCGGCCAGAAAGTGCCGTGCGATGGCATCTGGGAGCCAGTCGTCTTCGAGTGGTCGAAGCGGCCGGGCATCCTGCCGATCATCAAGCGCAGTGCGCGCAACGACGGTTGCTTCAATTATTTCATTCGAGGCGTTCGAGCGCCGCACGTCAGGGATGATCTCAGGGGATTGTTCATCCGGGCGCGCTGGCGATTGTTATGGGAAGACCGGCGTTACGTGGACGGCGTCGTCCCCGACGAATCGCAGTATTTCCTGGAGCCGCAACAGGTGCCGCAGACGAGCGCGTGCCCGTGATATTCGGAGAACACCATGAGCAAGTTGAATTTCGGCACGGTCGATCGATGTTCCGTCCGGCTCAATACCGCGACGCTGCTCGGCCTGAAGGCCGCCTATGAGGATTTTGCGAAGACCGGGCAGGACCTGCGCAACTTCGAGATCTGCATCGAGGATGAAAGTGCCGCCAGAGTCGATCCGAAGCCCGAGGACGCCATCATCGGCGTGACGTTCTCGGCGAAGATGCCGCCCGGCATGCGCGGGCTCGGTAACGCGAGTCCGCTCGGGACGTCGATCAAATATGTCGTTTCTCCGGAAACCGGCGAGATCCTCAGGGTTTATCTGACCAAGTGACTTCGGAGGCGGTGAAGGGGGCCGCCTTCGGATGTGGATAACCGCGATACCAAACGACGAGAAACGCTGTGCAAGCAAGCGGTGAGCATGCATCCGGATCGCAAGCCGGGCGTGGATCCGGGCGAATTCTGACCGTGACACGCCGATCCGAATGCGCAAGTGCACGACTGGATGGCGGGCTACCGGTTCTACGACGTGGGCACATGCGGAATGCGCATCGCGTTTCATGCGCCTGCCGGCGGCTACGTGTGGACAACCCGCGCACCCAATCAGTCGAATCGCTGTGCGCCGAACGGGTGAGCGCCGTGCATTCGACTACATGAATCGGCCCGAACGCGTTGTCTGGCAAGACCTGTCAGGAATGGAACCGATGATGCGGAAAGCCTTTGCGTGATTCGTCGTGATGGAATGCCTTGTGGATATCGAGAAGTCAAAGCACTCGAAGGCCTGTGCATTCGGCGAGTGAGGGTAATCGAATTCGGAGCAGGTGTTCGCGCTATCTCACGGGTTGTGGATATCGCACGCCAAAGCAACCCGAAACGCTGTGCAGGCCGAAGATGGGCGAGCCGACCGATGGCCGCGCGCGGTGCCGCCATGATCGATGTGGATATCCTGTTCCGCAGCGACTCGAAACCCTGTGACCTCAAAGGGTGAGGGCACCGGAGGCGCGCCGGTGTGGACAACCGACCAGGAAAGTCAATCGAAACGCTGTGCAGGCGAGCAGTGAGCGTGAGCACGCTCAAGCCAGCGAAGCCACCGCGTTCGAGGCGCTGGCGGCCGCCGGGGCCCGCCAGCAGGGCGCGCATTGTACCGCTCAAGTCTGCTGGTCGAGCGCCTGCACGACCGCTTTCTCCGCGAGGCTCCCGGCTGGCCCGACCACTGCATAGTTGAGCCCGTTCACCGACCCATACCGTGCCAGCAGCGTGCCATCCACGCGTTGCCCGGCCGGCAGCAGCCGATGTACCGATTCCGCCGGCCGCAGATAAAAGCTCAGCGTTCGCCCGGCTGCGTCCTCATAGAGCACCATTGCAGCCGTGGCCCCGCTGTCCGTCGTGAACAACCGTCCGCCGACCGGCCTGAACCCCGCCGCGCTCAAATCCGGCAGCTTCGCCGATGCGCCTACGCGCCGGGTGAGCCACCCCTGCAAATCTCCCGCACCCGTCGGCCGGTAATCGACCTTCGCCGTCTGATCGACCACCATCATCCGGTAGGCCTCGACCGCATCGCTCATCGGCGCGATGGGCGGCGGCGCGTTCCACCCGCGCGCCTGCCACCCGCCCAACGTCCCCAGCCCGACGCAGAACACGAACGAAGCCGCCATCGCGAACCGCATCCGCGTGCGTTCCACGCGCCGTCCACGAATCGCCGCCGGATCCAGCGCAGGGTTATCCGCCGGCATCCGCACGCTCTCAAGCGCGGCCCGCAACCGCTGCGCATCCTGCTGCCATTGCTTCACCTGTTCCGCGCGCTCCGGATGCAGCGCGAGATAGCGCTCGACCGCGGCGCGCGCATCGTCGTCGAGCTGATCGTCGACGTAGGCCTGAAGGTCGTGTTCGTTCGGAGGCGTGTTCATTTCTTCATCAACCGGAGAGAAGGAGCGGGAAGCTCGCCGTCGCTGAGCTGGCGCAGCGCCTGGCGCGCGCGGGAGAGCCGCGACATCACGGTGCCGATCGGCACGTCGAGCAGGTCAGCGACTTCCTGATAGGTGAAGCCCTCGACCGCGACGAGCAGCAGCAGGCTGCGCTGCTCGTCCGAGAGCCGGCCGAATGCTTCGAGCGTCGCGCGCGCCGCGAATTCGCGTTCGGCGGACGGCCAGTGCGCTTCGTCGTCGTCGCGGATGCGGCCGAGCAGCCACGCGTAGCGCTTCGCGCTGCGTTTGCCGTCGAGAAACTGCCGATACAGGATCGTGAAGAGCCAGCTGCGCAATGACGCGTCGTCGCGGCGGCTCGTCCAGCGCGACAACGCGCGCTCGAGCGTCGACTGGACGAGATCGTCGGCCGCGTGGACATCGCGCGCCAGCCAGAGCGCGAAGCGTCGCAGCCTGGGGATGAGTTCGCGCAGCGCGTCGTCGTCGAGGGCGGTGGAGGGCATGGCCGGGCCGGTTGCCGAATGGGTCGAGATGCTGCGTAGGACGCCGGTCGGCGCCGCTTATTCCACCAGCATAGGAAAAATTTTTTCGTGGAATAAAGCGGTGGGGGCGGCGTCCTACGCGGGTTCGACAATGACCTGACGGTCGGGAGCACATTCATGGAGCGATCTTCTTCCTCTTCTTCGCCGCAGCGCGAGCCCGGGCGCGGCGGGTGGCGCTGGGCCGCGATCGGCGGCGCGGTGGCCGGCGTGGCCGTGGCGTTCGGGTACGTCGGCGGGTGGTTCGCGCCGGCGCGTCTGACCCCGCACCGGATCGTCGATGCGTTGCAGACGGCCGGCGGCGGTGCTCATCCGGGCTTCCGGCGCAATCACGCGAAGGGCGTGTGCGTGACCGGCTACTTCGAAGGCAATGGCGCCGCGAGCGCGTATTCGGTCGCGCCGTTCTTCAAGGCGGTGCGCACGTCGGTGGTCGGGCGCTTCGCGTTGCCGGGCGGGAATCCGTATGCGCCGGACAGCAGCGTGCCGATCCGCAGCCTCGCGCTGAAGCTCACCGCGCCGGACGGCGAGCAATGGCGCACCGGGATGAACGCGATGCCCGTGTTTCCGGTCGCGACGCCGCAGGCGTTCTACGCGCAATTGCTGGCGACCCGGCCCGATCCGAAGACGGGCAAGCCCGATCCGGCGAAGGTGAAGGCGTTTTTCGGCGCACACCCGGAGACGGGGGCGTTCCGCGAGTGGGTGAAGGGTGCGAAGCCGAGCGCGAGCTACGTCACCGAAAGTTATTACGGATTGAACGCGTTCTACTTCGTCGATGCGGCCGGCAAGCGCCAGGCGGTGCGGTGGCGCGTCGTGCCGGAGCAGACGGCCGGCGCGGGGGACGTCGCGACGGCGGCGGATCCGAACGTGTTGCAGCAGGACGTGACGCAGCGCATCGCGGCCGGTGCGCAGAAGTGGAAGCTGCTGGTCACCTTGGCGGAGCCTGGCGATCCGGTGGACGACGCGACGAAGGTCTGGCCCGCGCAGCGCACGACGATCGATGCGGGCACGCTCGTGCTCGACCGCGTGGAGGCGCAGGACAGCGGGCCGTGCCGCGATGTGAATTACGACCCGACGGTGCTGCCGCAGGGGATTCAGGTGTCGGGGGATCCGTTGCTGGCGGCGCGGTCGGCGGCCTATGCGGATTCGTATCTGCGCAGGACGAGTGAAGAGGCCGGCGTGGCAGGCGTGGCCCGGTTGAGTGCGGAGGGACGGTGATGAAGGCTTCTACTACGTTTGGTGTGCCGGCGCGGGTGCTGCACTGGGTGATGGCCGCGATGATCATCGCGATGCTGTTCATCGGGGTGGGGATGGTGGCGTCGGTTTCGGAGCGGCATGCGGTCTTGGTGGCGATTCACAAGCCGTTGGGCATCGCCGTGCTGGTGCTCGTGTGCGTGCGGATCGTGGTGCGGGTTCTGTCGAAGCCGCCGGCATTGCCGGAGGATCTGCCGTGGTGGCAGAAGGTTGCCGCGCACGGGTCGCATCTCGTGCTGTATGCGCTGATGCTCGCGATGCCGCTGATCGGATGGGCGATGCTGTCGGCGGGCGGGTATCCGGTGACGCTGGTTGATGGTGTGCAGCTGCCGGCGCTGGTGTCGGCTGATCCGGTGACCTTCGCGTGGCTCCGGGTCGCGCATCGGGTGCTGGCGTATCTGTTCTTCGCGACGTTCCTCGCGCACTTTGCCGCTGCGCTGTATCACGGGCTGATTCGGCGCGACGGCGTGGTGAGGGCGATGGTGGGGCGGTGAGCGACGGAGCGTTGCGCGTCCGATGCGGCGGGGCTGTTTCCGGGCGACCGAGACTGCTCCCGCCGTGTCGCTTATATATGACCATTGGAGAGGTTCAGCGACCCCCGGCACTGCATGTCAAAATAATTTCACAAAAGGGGTTGCGGAGATGGAAGCGGGTGCTTAGAATCACGCCTCTTTCGCGCTAACGGAAACGCAGCGCGGGAGAAAGAAGGGAAGCGGTGCTGTTGAAGTCGGTTTTAACGACTCCAGTGCACAAGAAATTAAACCGCAGTCGTCGCAACGAAGTAGTTAAAAAAGTTGTTGACGAGTTTGAAAAAATGGTTGATAATCTCGCTTCTCTGCTGCTGAAAACGCAGCGCTGCTGAGAAACACGAAGTTCCTCGCAGAAATGCTCTTTAAAAATTAACAGCCGATAAGTGTGGGCGCTTGATGGAAGCGAGCTGATCTTCGGATCAGATAGCGAAAGTATCAAGAGTCTCACACTAAAGTAAGTCAGGTTTATGAAGCAATTCATATTCCTGTCAGCTTTGAGTGAGCGACCGGTTCTTAACTGAACCGAAAACAGTAACAGGTT